>JAPUGG010000274.1 GCA_027292975.1 Alphaproteobacteria bacterium
GCCCGGCTGCTTCTGGGGCTTCTCGCCACCCACCCTTTGGTCGCCCAACTCACCGGCGACGCGTCCCTGGTCACCCGCCCCATGAACCGGGTGATCGAGCCGCTGTCGCGCATGGGGGCGGGCTTCACCGCGAGGGACGGCGGCCGGCTGCCGCTCACGGTGATCGGCGCGCGGGCCCCGGTGCCGATCACCTATCAACTGCCGGTGGCTTCGGCCCAGGTCAAATCGGCGATCCTGCTGGCAGGGTTGAACACGCCCGGCGAGACCACCGTCATCGAGCCCCAGGCCACCCGCGATCACACCGAATTGATGCTTCGGCATTTCGGCGCCCGGGTCACGGTTACCGATGCCGGTCCAGGGGCGCGGCGCATCACCGTGGGTGGGCATCCCGAGCTCGAGGCGCGCCCGGTGCGGGTGCCCGCCGATCCGTCGTCGGCCGCCTTCGCGGCGGTGGCGGCGCTGATCGTGCCCGGCTCCGACATCACCATCCCCAATGTCGGCATCAATCCGCTTCGGACCGGCCTTTATACGACCTTGATCGAAATGGGCGCGGATATCGCTTTCGGCAACCAACGGGTGGATGCCGGCGAGCCCGTGGCCGACCTCCGGGTCCGGGCGTCCAGCCTCAGCGGCGTCGAAGTTCCCGCCGCCCGGGCGCCCTCGATGATCGACGAATATCCGATCCTGGCCGTCGCCGCGGCCTTTGCCGAAGGGCCCACGACCATGGGGGGGCTGGCCGAACTCAGGGTCAAGGAAAGCGACCGCATCAAAGCCATAACCGGCGGCCTAGCCGCCATCGGCAGCGAATTCGAGGAAGGCGATGACCGCCTCACGGTGCTGGGCACCGGCCGCCCTCCCCGACCGGGCAAGGCCACCGTCGCCACCCAACTCGATCATCGCATCGCCATGTCCTTCCTGGTGGCGGGGATGGCGGCGGAGGCCCCCGTCACCGTCGACGACGGGAGCGCCATTGCCACCTCTTTCCCCGGGTTCACCGATCTGATGAACGGGCTTGGTGCTTCCATCGGCGAGGCCGCGGCCGAATGACCGCCCCGCCCGAGACCGGGGCACGGTGCCGGGTCATCGCCATCGATGGCCCCGCGGCCTCGGGCAAGGGGACCCTGGCGGATAGGATCGCCGCCCATTACGGCTTCGCGCGGCTCGATTCCGGCCGGCTCTATCGCGCCGTGGCCAAGCGCCTCATGGATGGGGGCGGCGACGGCGGCGATGGTGCGGCGGCGGCCCGGGCGGCGGCGGAAATCACCGCTGACGCGCTCGATGATGCGGCGCTCGACGAGGATTCCGTAGCCCTTATGGCATCAAAGATCGCCGCCTACGCGGAAGTCCGTGCGGCCTTGCTGGAGTTCCAGCGCGGCTTCGCCCGCACCCCGCCCAGCGGCGCCCCCGGCGCGGTCATCGATGGGCGCGACATAGGCACCGTCGTCTGCCCCGACGCAGATTTCAAATTCTTCGTCACCGCGAGCCTCGAAGAGCGCGGCCGCCGCCGCCTTAAAGAGTTGCGGGAAAAGGGCTTAGACAGTATAAAGGCGCGCGTTTTGCAGGACATGGCCGAGCGCGATGCCCGCGATCGCTCGCGGGATCAATCGCCTCTCAGGCAGGCTGAGGACGCTCATCTGTTGGATACCACCGGGCTGGACGAGGACCAAACCTTCCGAGCCGCCCAAGCGGTGATAGATGGCTCCAGCGCCTGAAGAGTGATCGCCCGCGGCATCCGGCACCACGGGTTCAGGCCCCTCGTGGTTGCGAGGGACAAATTGTCGGTGGGGTTCGCGGTATCAGCGGCCCAGGGATAGGACCGAGGGACGGTGATTCGGCCGAGGGGCGTCAGGACCGGCCCGAAGGCATTGGAAGGCTAGGAGAACATATGTCTGATCAACACGCCGGAGATGTGGCCGAGCCGTTTTCGACCGGCGAGAACTTTGCCGAACTGCTCGAGGAATCTCTTGGCGACAGAGGCCCCGTCGAGGGCACCGTGCTCAAAGGCACCGTCGTCTCCATAGAGAACGACATGGCGGTGGTCGACGTCGGACTCAAGTCCGCCGGCCGCGTCGCCCTGAAGGAATTCTCCTCTCCCGGCCAGGGCGCCGAATTGAAGCCCGGGGACGAGGTCGAGGTCTATCTCGAGCGCTACGAGGACCGCAACGGCGAAGCGGTGCTCAGCCGCGACAAGGCTCGGCGGGAAGAGGCCTGGACCCTGCTTGAAAGCGCGTACAATGATAACCTGCGCGTCTCCGGAACCATCTTCGGCCGCGTCAAGGGCGGGTTCACCGTGGATCTTTCGGGCGCGGTGGCGTTTCTCCCGGGGTCCCAGGTCGACATCCGGCCGGTGCGCGACGTCAGCCACCTGATGAGCACGCCCCAGGAATTTCATATCCTCAAGATGGACCGCTCTCGGGGCAATATCGTGGTTTCGCGCCGCGCCGTGCTCGAGGAATCCCGCGCCGAAGCCCGTTCCGAACTGATCGCCAACCTGAAAGAGGGGCAGGTGCTGGAGGGCGTCGTCAAGAACATCACCGACTACGGCGCCTTTATCGACTTGGGCGGCGTCGACGGCTTGCTGCATATCACCGACATCTCGTGGCGGCGCATTAGCCATCCCAGCGAAGCGGTCAATGTGGGCGATTCGGTTAAAGTTCAGGTGATCCGATTCAACCCCGAGAACCAGCGCATCAGCCTCGGCATGAAACAGCTGGAATCCGACCCCTGGGAAGGCATCGAGAAGAATTATCCGATCGCAACCAAGCTCAAGGGGCGGGTGACCAACATCACCGATTACGGCGCCTTCGTGGAGCTCGAGCCCGGCGTCGAGGCCCTGGTCCATGTGTCCGAAATGAGTTGGACCAAGAAGAACATCCACCCGGGCAAGATCGTCTCCACTTCCCAGGAACTGGAAGTCATGGTGCTCGACGTCGATCCCCAGAAGCGTCGCATCAGCCTCGGCCTAAAACAGTGCACCGAAAATCCCTGGGAAGCCTTTGCACAGCAATACAGCGCCGGCGCCGAGCTCGAAGGCGAAATCAAGAACATCACCGAATTCGGCCTGTTTGTCGGCCTGCCCGGCGATATCGACGGCATGGTGCACCTTTCGGATCTCGACTGGACCCGGCCGGGCGAAGAGGCCATCGCCGATTTCGAGAAAGGCGATATGGCCAAGGTCAAGGTGCTGGAAATCGACGTCGAGAAGGAGCGCGTCAGTCTCGGTATCAAGCAGCTGACCGATGACCCGTTCGAAGGTCGGGCGGCGGCACTCAAGAGGGGCAAGGTCGTGACCTGTACCGTCAAGGTGGTCACCGACCGTGGTATCGAGGTCGACGTGGATGGCGCCCATGGCTTCATCCGCAGGGCGGATCTCGCCCGCGACCGGTCCGAGCAGCGTCCCGACCGTTTCGCCGTCGGCGAAAAGGTCGATGCCAGAATCACCAATATCGATCGCGCCTCGCGCAAGCTGTCGCTCTCCATCAAGGCCCACGAATTCGCCGAAGAGAAGGAAGCCATGGCCCAATTCGGGTCTTCGGATTCCGGCGCCAGCCTGGGGGACATCCTGGGCGCCGCCATCTCCAAGGCCAACCAACAGCGCGCCCAGGGCGACGACGCCCCTGCGGAGGAAACCCCAACCGAGGACGCCGCCGAGGAGGACACCCCGGCGGAGGATGCACCCGAGGATGCCGCCAAGGGCACGGCCAGCGAAGAGTCCCCGGCAGCGGTTGATGCCGCCGCCGCGGACGAGGACAAAAAAGACAAGGACGGCTGAAACTTTCGCCGTGGATCGGCTATACTCCGCCTAGCGGCGGCGGCGCCGTCCCAAGGAGACCACCGGTTCAGGTTTCATGACCTTCGAATCCGATTCCCTGATCGATCGCAAGAGGCTCAAGCGTCGGCTGGCAAACTGGCGGCTTGCCGCGGTCATCGCCGTCGCCAGCGTGGGGCTGGCGTTGTTTGCCCGGTTCGATTCTTTTGAAAGCCGCAATCACGTGGCCCGGCTGTCGGTCAATGGCATTATTGTCGAGGATCGAAAGCGCGCTCAAGCCCTTGACCGCGTTGCCCGGGACAACAGCGCCAAGGCGCTGATCGTCCGCATCAACTCTCCCGGCGGTACCGTGGTGGGCGGCGAAACGCTCTATCACAAGCTGCGCAAGGTTGCCGCCAAGAAGCCGGTGGTCACCGTCATCGGCACGCTCGGCACGTCCGGCGGCTATATGGTTGCCATAGGCGGCGACCGCATTTTCGCACGGTCGGGCACCATTACCGGCTCCATCGGCGTGATCATGCAGACCACCGACCTGACCGGTATGCTGAAGAAGTTCGGCATCACGACCGAGTCCATCAAGTCGGATCCGCTGAAGGCCGTGCCGTCACCCTTAGAGCCGCTGACCGACAATGCGCGCGCGCTCATCAAGACGGTCATCAGGGATACCCATCGCCAATTCGTCTCCATGGTGGCCAACCGGCGTGGCCTCGGCCCCGACAAGGCCCGGAAATTGGGCGATGGCCGGATTTTTACCGGCGACCAGGCGCTTTCCAACGGGCTGATCGACGCCATCGGCGGCGAAGCCGAGGCGCGGGACTGGCTGGCCAAAGAGCACGGCATCACCGCGAGCCTCCCCGTGCGTGACGTGCGAATCAACAGAGGCACCAAGAATCTGTTCGGGCTGGTCGAGGAAATGTTTGGAAAAACATTGTTTTCTGAACGACTTAGACTTGACGGGCTGATTTCCCTTTGGCACCCTTAAGTGGATTCTTCGGTTACGATCAGGGCCAGGGGGCAAATTCCCCGGCCCGGAAGCGGAGGGGTACGACGGCCCCATGACAAAATCTGAATTGATCCTGCATCTCGTGGAAAAGAATCCCCATCTCTATCATCGGGATGTGGAACGCATCGTCACGGCGATCTTCGACGAGATTACCGCCGCGCTGTCACGGGGCGACCGCGTGGAACTGCGCGGCTTCGGCGCGTTTTCCGTAAAGCAGCGCGATGCCCGGATCGGCCGCAACCCGCGCACCGGGGAAGCGGTCAGTGTCGCCGCGAAGCGGGTGCCGTTTTTCAAGACCGGCAAACTGCTTCGCGAACGGCTCAACGGGCGTTAGCGCCCCCGTCTCCTTGCGGCCCGCGGCGAGGGCGACATGCCGACCACCACAGGCGATGGCACCGTGCGCATTCTCTTTTGGCTTTTCACCATCCCCTTTCTGGCACTGGCCGGCGCCTTTGCCGCGGCCAATCACGGGTCATTGACACTCAAGCTCTGGCCCTTTCCCTTCGAGGCCCAGGTGCCGGTCTACGCCGCCGTCCTGGGCGCGTTTTTCCTCGGCCTCCTGGTGGCGGCCCTATGGTTCTGGACGGCGGGCCTGGGCGGCCGCCTGGCGCGGCGGCGGTTGGCGCGTCACGAACGCGCCCTAGAGCAGGAAACCGCCCGTCTCAAACGGGAGTTGGCGGAAAAGAACCGCGCCCCGCCCGCCGCCACCGCGGCCGGGCACGACGACACCCGGGCGCGTCGGCTGATCGCCGCGGGGGACGGCTGACCCGCCCCCTGTTGCGGCGCCGCGATACAGGCTATAAGACCGGCCCCAGAGGCAACCCACCGGGCGCCACGACACCATGAACGACACCCAGTCCCACGCCGCGGCGGATCGATCCATTCGGCAAAAGATCCTTTGCGCCATCGACACGCCCGACCTAGAGCACTTCCGGGCCCTGGCGGCGGCGCTGAAGGGCCGCATCGTCGCCGAGGCGGCGGCCGAGCTCGCCTGATCCCGTGCCGGTCACCGTCAAGATTTGCGGCATCAACGCGCCCGACGCCCTAGAAGCGGCGATCGAGGGAGACGCGGGCTACGTCGGATTGATGTTTTATCCCGCCTCACCCCGCTTCCTCGCCCTCGACGAGGCGGCCCGGCTAGCGGCCCTGGTGCCGGACGGGATCCAGCGGGTCGGCGTGTTCGTGGACGCGCCCGATGAGGTCATCGCCCGGACCCTGGATGCGGTGCCCATAGACATGGTGCAACTCCACGGCGCAGAGCCGCCCCGGCGCGTGGCCGAGATCCGAAGCCTCTTCGCGCGACCGGTGATCAAGGCCATCAAGATCGCCGGGCCCGACGACCTGGCCGAGGCCCGGGCCCAGGAAACGGCGGCCGACATGCTTCTGTTCGACGCCAAACCCCCCACTGATATGACCGACGCGCTTCCCGGCGGCAACGCGCTGGCCTTCGACTGGCAGATTATCGCCGGCCACCCTTGGGCGCGGCCGTGGATGCTGTCGGGCGGCCTCACCGCCGCCAATCTGGACCAAGCGGTCGCCACCAGCGGCGCGGCGCGCGTGGATGTTTCCTCGGGCGTGGAAACCGCGCCGGGACGAAAGGACCCGGCGCTGATCCGCGCCTTTATCCAGGCCGCGGCGGAGATTTAGCGCCCAGCCGCGGACCGGCCGCGGCATTGGAATATGGCGGCGCCGGGAGTATAGTTCGGCACCCCGATGACGAGTAAAAAACATGAGCACCGCCAACACCTTCCGGAGCGGGCCCGACGAGGGCGGGCATTTCGATCTTTTCGGTGGCCGATTCGTCGCCGAGACCCTGATGCCGCTGGTCCTGGACCTGGAACGGGCCTGGAATGAGGCCCGAACCGATCCCGGCTTCGCCGCCGAATTGGACCATTTCTTGGCCCATTACGCGGGCCGGCCCTCGCCGCTTTATTTCGCCGAACGGCTGACCCAAGAACTCGGCGGCGCCAAGATCTATTTCAAGCGCGACGAGCTCAACCACACCGGCTCCCACAAGATCAACAACTGCCTGGGCCAGATCCTGCTGGCCCGGCGCATGGGCAAGAAGCGGATCATCGCCGAGACCGGTGCCGGCCAGCATGGGGTGGCGACGGCGACGGTTTGCGCGCGCTTCGATCTGGACTGCACCATTTACATGGGCGAAATCGACATCGAGCGCCAACAGCCCAACGTCTTTCGCATGAAGCTTCTCGGCGCCAAGGTGGTGCCGGTTGGTTCGGGCTCGGCCACCCTCAAGGACGCCATGAACGAGGCCCTGCGCGACTGGGTGGCCAGCGTCGAGACCACCTATTACCTGATCGGCACGGCGGCGGGGCCGCACCCCTATCCGGCAATGGTCCGCGATTTCCAATCGGTGATCGGGCGCGAAACCCGCGACCAGCTGGACGCCGCCGAAGGCCGGGGGCCCGATACCCTGGTTGCCTGCATCGGCGGCGGATCCAACGCCATCGGCCTGTTTCACACCTTCCTCGACGAACCCGAAGTCGAGATGTTCGCCGTGGAAGCCGCCGGCGAAGGCATCGAAACGGGGCGCCACGCCGCCTCCATCACCGCCGGCGCGCCGGGGGTCCTGCACGGCAACCGCACCTATCTGTTGCAGGACGATGACGGCCAGATCACCGAGGCCCATTCGATCTCCGCCGGCCTCGATTACCCGGGCATCGGCCCGGAGCATGCCTGGCTTCACGACCAGGGGCGTGTCAATTACGTCTCGGCCACCGACGCCGAAGCCTTGGCCGCTTTCAAGCTGTGCTCCGAGTTGGAGGGCATCATACCGGCGTTGGAGCCGGCCCATGCGTTGGCCCACGTCATCCGCCACTGCCCGGGCCTGGCCCGGGACCATCTGGTGGTCATGAACCTGTGCGGCCGGGGCGACAAGGACGTTTTTTCGGTGGCCCGGCACCTGGGGGTTGAGTTGTGAGCGCCGGCGCCGCACTCGACCGCATCCATGAGCGCTTCATGGCGCTTCGCGCCGAGGGCCGTGCCGGGCTGGTGACCTTCGTCACCGCCGGAGATCCCGATTTCGAAACCTCTTCCGAGATTCTCGCCGGACTTCCCCAAGCCGGCGCCGACCTCATCGAGATCGGCATGCCGTTTTCCGACCCCATGGCCGATGGCCCCGCCATCCAGGCCTCCAGCCTGCGGGCGCTTGGAGCGGGCCAGAACATGGCCAAGACGCTCGACCTGGTGCGCCGGTTCCGCGCCGTCGATGCGACGACGCCGCTGGTGCTGATGGGGTACTACAACCCGATTTACAGATACGGCAACTTAACCTTCCTCGACGACGCCAAAAGTGCCGGCGTCGACGGGCTGATCATCGTCGACCTGCCGCCCGAGGAGGATTCCGAGCTCTGCCTGCCGGCCCGGGACGCGGGCCTCCACTTCATCCGCTTGGCGACGCCCACCACCGATGAGGCGCGCCTGGCCAAGGTGCTCACCAACTCGTCGGGCTTCATCTACTACGTTTCCATCACCGGCATCACCGGTACGCGGTCCGCCCGGCCCGGTGATGTCGGCGAGCGGATCGCCGCCTTGCGGGTGGCCACGGAGCTCCCCATAGCCGTCGGTTTCGGCATCAAGACCCCGGATCAGGCGGCGGCCATCGCGCGCATCGCCGATGCCGCGGTGGTGGGCTCCGCCCTGGTTGAACGCATTGGCGATGGCCTTGACGCCGAGCGCCGCCCGGGGGCAAATTTGGTGGCCGAAACGCTTAGCTTGGTGAAGCAGCTCGCCGCCGGCGTGCGCGGTGCGAGGCACTCAGAGGCCGCCACGGGGTAGACCATGAACTGGCTCACCAATTTCGTCAGACCCCGCATCCGCGCCCTGGTGGGCAAGCAAGGCGTGCCCGACAACCTGTGGCACAAATGCACCGCCTGCGAACAGATGATCTTCCACCGGGAATTGTCGGCCAACCTGTATGTCTGCACCCATTGCGGCCATCACATGCGGATGTCGGCCAAGGACCGGCTGGCCATGATGTTCGACGGCGACAGCACCCAGACCATCGAACTCCCCGAGACCATCGACGATCCCCTCAAATTCCGGGACCAGAAACGTTACGGCGACCGCCTCAAGGAAGCCCGGGCGAAGACCGGCATCAATGACGCGATTCTGGTCGCCCACGGCGAGATCGGCGGGATTCCCGCGGTCATCGCCGCCTTCGATTTCCGTTTCATGGGCGGCTCCATGGGAACCGCCGTCGGCGACGGCCTGATCGCCGCCGCCCGCCTGGCGATCTTGCAGGACGCGCCGCTCATCGTTTTCCCGTCCTCGGGCGGGGCGCGCATGCAGGAGGGCATCCTTGCCCTGATGCAGATGACGCGGAGCACCATCGCCGTCCAGGAGATCCGCGAAGCGGGCCTGCCCTATATCGTCGTGCTGACCGACCCGACCACCGGCGGCGTATCGGCGAGCTTCGCCATGCTGGGCGATATCTCCATCGCCGAACCCGGGGCGATCATCGGCTTCGCGGGCGCGCGGGTCATCGAAAGTACCATCCACGAGACCCTGCCCGAAGGTTTCCAGCGCGCCGAATACCTTCTCGAACACGGCATGATCGACATGGTGGTGCCGCGCCATGAGTTGCGCGATACCTTGATCCGGGTGCTCGACCTCCTGCGCAACCGGAACCCGGCCGCAGAAGTGGTCGCCCTGCCCAAGTCAGAGGCCGCGGCCGATGACCAAGGGAACCCCGCCCCTGAACTCTGACGCGGTGCTGGCCCGCCTCCACCAGCTTCACCCAAAAAAGATCGACCTGTCCCTTGGCCGGATCCGGCGTCTCCTGGGCGCCCTGGGCAATCCGGAACGCGACCTGGCGCCGGTCATCCACGTCGCCGGCACCAACGGCAAGGGCTCCGTCATCGCCTTCATCAAGGCGATGGCGGAAGCCGCCGGGCGCAAGGCCAACGTCTATACCTCCCCCCACCTGGTGCGCTTCACCGAGCGCATCCGGCCGGCCGGCCGGGAGATCGGCGAGCGCGCCCTTGCCCGATTGCTGGGGGAATGCGAAGCCGCCAACGCAGCCCATCCCATCACCTTCTTCGAGATCACCACGGCGGCGGCCTTCCTCGCCTTCGCGCGCGTTAAGGCCGACCTCACCTTGATAGAGACCGGTCTCGGCGGACGGCTGGACGCCACCAACGTGATCGCACGGCCCAAAGTCACCGTCATCACGCCGGTCTCCCTCGACCATCAGCAATTCTTAGGGCCGCGCCTTGCCGGCATCGCCGGGGAAAAAGCCGGCATCCTGAAGCGCCGCATTCCCGGCATCATCGGCCCCCAGCATGCCATCGCCGCCCGGGTGATCAATCAGCGGGCCGAAGCACTTCAGGCGCCGCTGATCCGCTGGGGCCGGGATTTCAGGGCCGAATTGGGGCCTGGGTCGCTGATTTTCAGCGACCGGGACGGCGATCTCCAGCTGCCCCGTCCCGGGCTCAAAGGGGCCCACCAAGCCGCCAACGCGGCCATCGCCATCGCCGCGCTCAAGGCACTGGGGGACCGGGACATCGGCGCCGCCGCCTTCGCCCGGGGGATCGCCCGGGCCACCTGGCCGGCCCGCCTGCAACGGCTGACCGGCGGCCCGTTGAGCGCGCCGCTGATCGCCGGCGGGTTCGAGGTCTGGCTCGACGGCGGGCACAATCCCGCCGCCGGACGGGCGCTGGCCAAGACACTCAGCCAGGACGGCGGGACGCCGCTTTACCTGGTGGTCGCCATGGCGGCGCCGAAACGTGCGGGCGAATTCCTAAAACCGCTGGCCGGTCTCGCCCCCAAGGGCCTCTGGGCGGTGGCCGTGCCGGGCGACCACGCTTCCTTCCCCCCCGATCGCCTCGCCGCCCTCGCCCGGCGTCTCGGCATTGCCGCCCATCGGGCCGCCTCGCCGGCGGCGGCGCTCGGCGCCATCGCGGGGCTCCCGCCGGGCCGGGTCCTGATCACCGGCTCGCTTTACCTGGCCGGCGCGGTGCTGTCCGAGGATCGCGCCGGATAGCGCATTAAACCGATAAGGGGAATTCCGTTCAGGCGACGGCGTGGATGGCCGCCTCCTTGACGCTGTCGGGCACCTGGGGCTCGAATTCCTTGAAGTTTTCTTCGAACATGCGCGCGACGTCGTGGGCGGCCTTGTCATAGGCCGCCTTGTCGGACCAGGTGGTCCTGGGATCGAGCACGTCCCGGGGCACGTCGGGGCAGCTCTCGGGCACCAGCACCCGGAAATTGGGGTCGGGCGTCATGGCAACGTGGTCGAGCTCTCCGGCCAGGGCGGCGCGCAGCATGGCCCTGGTATAGGCGATTTTCATGCGGCTTCCGACCCCATAGGCGCCGCCGGTCCAGCCGGTATTGACCAGCCAGCAGTTGGTTTCGTGCCGGGCGATGCGTTCGCCCAGGAGCTTGGCGTAAACCGTGGGATGCCGCGGCATGAAGGGGGCGCCGAAACAGGTTGAGAAGGTCGCCTCGGGTTTGGTCACGCCGCGCTCGGTGCCGGCCACCCGCGCCGTGTAGCCCGACAGGAAATGGTACATGGCCTGGTCGGGGGTCATGCGGCTGATCGGCGGCAGCACGCCGAAGGCGTCGGCCGTCAGCATCACCACATGGTCGGGATGGCCCGAGGTCAGGGTGTCGGAAATGTTGGCAATGAACTCGATGGGATACGACACCCGCGTGTTTTCGGTGAGAGCCTCGGAATCGAAGTCGAGCGCGCGCGTCACCGGATCGATGACGACGTTTTCCAGGACCGTGCCGAAGCGATGGGTGGTGGCGTAGATCTCCGGTTCCGCTTCTTGGGACAAGCGGATCGCCTTGGCATAGCAGCCGCCCTCGAAATTGAAGATGCCGTTGTCGGACCAGCCGTGTTCGTCGTCGCCCACCAAGATGCGCGAGCCATCCGCCGACAGCGTCGTCTTGCCGGTTCCCGACAGGCCGAAGAAGATCGCCGCATCGCCCCCATCGCCGATATTGGCCGAGCAATGCATGGGCATCACGCCCTGGGCCGGCAGCAGGTAGTTGAGGATCGAAAACACCGATTTCTTGATCTCCCCGGCATACCAGGTGCCGGTGATCAGCACCTCACGGGCGGCGAAATTCACGATCACGCAGATGTCGGAATTGGTGCCGTCGGTGGCCGGGTCGACGTTGAGCCCCGGCGCGTGCAGGATGGTGAAGGCGGGCTCAAAAGAGGCTAACGCATCATCCGCCGGCTGGATGAACATGTTGCGCGTGAACAGCGCATGCCACGCGGTTTCGGTGACCACCCGCACGTTCAGCCGGTAATCGAGATCGGCGCCGGCATAGCTGTCCTGGATGAACAGGTCGCGGTCGACGTAATAATCCAGGATCTTGCCGCGGATGGCGGCATAGTGCTCTTGGGAAATCGCCCGGTTGACCGACCCCCACCAGATATCGTCGCGGCTGGTGGCTTCCTCGACGATGAACTTGTCATTAGGCGAACGGCCGGTGTATTCGCCGGTCTCCACCGCCAACGCCCCGCCGGGGACTAAAAGGCCTTCGCCGCGTTTGATCGATTCCTCGACCAAGGCAGGCGCGGCCATGTTCCAATAGGCCGCGCGGGCACCTTTGATCCCGTGCTTATCCAAGCCGATGCTGCTCTTGACGGATCCCCGCTCTTCCAATTCCTGATCTCCAGTTTGCGCCCGGGCAGGCCTCGGGCAACCTTTATATACGGGTTCGCCCTAGGGGATGCTAGAGCATTTTCCGGCCCAATTGAACCATTCGACCGGAAAATCCTCTAGTCCGCCGGCCGGCCTGAAAATCGGCCGAGAAAGATGCTCACGGCGACGCCGAGAACGGCCCAGAACACCGCCGAGGAGGTCATCGAAGCGGCCACGAAGGCGGCCACCAGCGCCGCCGGCAGGGCGGCGCCCGCGCCGGTGGCCGCTGCCGGCCCGCCGGCGATAAACGGGAGCGCCAACAGGGCGAGGCCCGCGGCGCGCCAGCGCCGGCGCCCGGCAAAGACCACCAGGCCCAGGCCCGCCCCGGTGGCGCCCACCGCGCCCAGCCACCACAATTGCCGCGTGGCGAGGTCGCTTTCGGCCATCCCCGGAAGGTGCGGAGGGACCACCAGGGCCGGGGCAAGGGTGAACACCGCAAACCCCGCGATTCCCCAGAGGAGGCCCTCCATCACGGTGGGGTCGCGGCCGGAAAAGGCGATGGCGCCGGCCAGCAGGAGACCGAACCCGGCGCCCGTGAGCAGGCTGGCGGCCAGGGTCAAGCCGGCGCGCGCAAGGGATTGCCGCCGGCTGTCCGCCGCCACCACCACCGAGCCCGCCGAGCCCCCGCCGAGGCCCGCCCGGGCCAGGGCCGCCGCCTCGAAGATTTCCGCCTGGTGGATGAGTGGCACCACCTTCAGCGCCTGGACGGTGAACCCCACGGCGCCCGCGATTAGCCCTGCCATGATCCCGGCCAGCAGGATGCGGCGCATCACCGCCCGGCCCCGTCAGTGGCAGGGGCCATCAGTGGCAGGGGAAGGTGAAACCGTGGCGCACGTCATGGGCGGCGTCGTGGAGCAGGTCGGAATGGGCGAACCCGGTGCCCAGCAACAGGAACGACCCGAGCAGAACCGCGATCAGCCCCGCGGAAAGGTGTTGAGAATGGGTTCTCGCCCACGCGCCCGCCTTGGAATCCTCGTTCAATGACATGCCCATGGCGTTCTATTGAAAGAGTCCCTGGGCCGATGCCACGCGCCAGGCGATGGAAACGCCCAGCACCACGGTGGCGGCGCCGATCCCCGCGGTCAGGCCACGGAAGGCCACGCTCAGGCGGCCCGCGGTGAAGCGGAGCGGCAGGGCGATGGCGCAGGACAGGATTGCCATGCCGACGACGGAACCGAGGCCGAACAGCAGCATGTAGGCGAACCCCAGCCACAGCGAGGAGATGGTGCCCAGGGTCAGCAACACCAAGGCGGCGGAGCCGGCCAGGCCGTGGACGAAGCCGACCAGCAGGGCGCGGATGGGAAGGCCCCTGGGATGGGCATGGTGATGGGCGGAGACATCATGACCGCCACCCGGCGCATGGCGATGGGCGTGGAAATGACGCGCACCGCCATGGGCATGGGCATGGAAATGGGCCTTGCGCCGCGTCAAGCGGACCATGACGTCGAGCCCGAGTCCGACCAGCATCAGGCCGACCACGAATTCCAGGATTAGGGCGACGGTTTCCGGCACCACCCAATCCAGCATCAGCACCACGGAGCCGATGAGGAACAAGGTCAGGGTATGACCGAGACCCCAGGCCACGCCCATCCGGGTGGTTTCGCCGATGGATTGAGAGCCCGAGGCCAAGCTTGCCACGGCGGCGACGTGGTCGGCTTCAAGGGCATGCTTCATGCCGATCAGAAAGCCGAGCCCCAAGACGGAAAGCATGTGGTGGTCCTTCCCCGAAATTTTTCTTGGTGTTCCAAAGCGGTTGGCCGCGTGGGCATCATAGAAGAGGCCCCTGGCGAGTCAACCGAACGGCCTGAAATGCCCTCAGCCGCGGCCGCGCCTTGCCTTCAAATGGCCCTATTTGCCCTGTTCCGTAGCGCGGTTTCCCTGGTGCGCGGTTTCCCTATGGGTCCGCCGCCAAATCGTGCAAAATGAACCTGTTGTGGGCACCAGGAGTGTCGCTCACACCAACAACCTAAGAAAGGGATGATCATTGGCCCGGACCATTGCTCTCGTTGACGACGATCAGAACATCCTGGTGTCGATTTCCATGTCGCTCGAGGCCGAGGGCTTCGACGTGACCACTTATACAGATGGCGTCAAGGCCTTGGAGGGGCTTGCCGATCATCCCGTGGATCTCGCCATTCTCGACATCAAAATGCCGCGCATGGACGGCATGGAGCTGCTCAACCGCATCCGGCGCAACTCTCAGATTCCGGTCATCTTCCTCACGTCGAAGGACGACGAGTTGGACGAGCTTCTGGGACTGCGCATGGGCGCCGACGATTACATTCGCAAGCCCTTCTCCCAACGGCTTCTGCTCGAGCGGATCCGGGCGCTGCTGCGGCGATCGGAGGCCAATGCCGACCAGGGCAGGACCGATGGCGCCAACGGCGGTGGCCAAGAAGACTCCATGGCGCGGGGCGAACTGGTGCTTGATTCCGCACGCCATCTCTGTACCTGGCGCCGGGAACAAGTGCAGCTCACGGTGACCGAATTCCTCATTCTCCGGTCGCTCGCCGAACGACCCGGTCACGTCAAGAATCGCGACCAGTTGATGGACGCCGCCTATGGCGAGCATATCTACGTGGACGACCGCACCATCGACAGCCACATCAAGCGCTTGAGGCGCAAATTCAAGGCCGTGGATTCGCAGTTTGCCCAGATAGAAACCCTTTACGGCCTGGGCTATCGTTATCGCGAAGCCTGATCGGGGGCGGCGCGCGCGCATGATGCGGGGCCCCTGGCGGAAAGCAGCCGGAGAGAATGGCGGTCGAAACAACCAACAGGGACTCAACGGGTGAGAGGCGCGGGCGCGGCCGGGTTCGCGACCGCGACCGGGTTCGCACCCGGGAGCCTCGGCCGCGGGCAGCGGCCAAGCCCCCGGCGCGCTTCCGATCCCTGACCTGGCGCGTGCTCGCGGTCAACCTGTTGGGGCTGGCGATCCTCGCCGCCGGGCTGCTCTACCTCGATCGCTACAAGCAGTCACTGATCCGCGGCCAACTGGATTCTCTCGCCATCCAGGGCGGTATTTTCGCCGCCGCCCTGGGCGAGGCGGCGGTGACTTCCAACCCGCAGGAGGGCCGCGATTTACTGACCGTCCAGGCGCGGCCCATGGTGCGTCGGCTCGCCACTCCCGCGGGCTTGAGGGCCCGGCTGTTCGCCGCCAATGGCGATATCATCGCCGATTCGCGGTATTACGGGACCGCCGGCGGCAAGGTCCAGGTCGCCGTTCTGCCGCCGCCGTCCCGGGGCCGCACCTTCGGGGGCTCGGTGGTGGATTTCTATGACTGGGTGGTACGCCAGTTTCCCGACCGCCACAGCTATCCCCCCTATATCGAACTTGCCGAACCCCGGGCCAATCACTACGCCGTGACCAAGAAGGCGATGATGGGAGAGATCGGCCGGGAGGTCCAGATCGACGAGAACGGCCGGCTGGTGATGCTGGTGGCGGTTCCCGTGCAGCACTACAAGCAGGTGCTCGGCGCGCTGGTGCTTTCGGTGGATGAGGAAGGGATAGAAAAAAGCCTGCGCAGCGTGCGGCTCGAGATCCTGACGGTGTTCGCCGGGGTCATCTTCGTAACCGTCCTGCTGTCGCTCTGGCTCGCCGGCACCATCGCCCGGCCGGTGCGCCTGCTTGCCGCCGCCGCCGACCGGGTACGTTCCGGCCGGGGCCGGGAATCGGAAATTCCCGACTTCACCAAGAGAGGCGACGAAATCGGCGCCCTCTCCGCCTCGCTCAGGGACATGACCCACGCGTTGTGGACCCGCATGGAAGCGATCGAAAGTTTCGCCGCCGACGTCGCCCATGAAATAAAGAACCCGTTGACCAGCCTGCGCAGCGCCGTCGAAACCGCCGCCCGGCTCGACGATGCCGATCAGCAACAACGCCTGATGACGATCATCCTCGACGATGTCGAGCGCCTCGACCGGTTGATCACGGATATCTCCGACGCGTCCAGGCTCGACGCGGAACTGTCGCGCGCGGACATGACGACCGTGGATATCAGGGGCTTGCTCACGACCCTGATGGAGGTCGAACTGATCGCCAGCGAGGGGCGCGGCGGCGACGCGCCCAAGCTTCGCCTCGATCTGCCCGAAGACGAGCCGCTCCGTGTGGTGGGCTTGGAGGACCGCATCGCCCAGGTGCTGCGCAATCTGATCTCCAACGCGGTCTCCTTCTCGCCGCCGGGCGGCACCATCGGCCTAAGCTGCCGACGTCGGGACGCGAGCATCCACATCGTCGTCGAGGATGAGGGCCCGGGGCTGCCGCCGGCCATGTTGGAGGCGGTCTTCCAGCGCTTCTATACCGAACGCCCCGAAGGCGAGAAGTTCGGCACCCATTCCGGGCTGGGGCTGTCCATTTCCATGCAGATCGTCACCGCCCACCATGGGCACATCCGCGCCGAGAACGTGGAGCGCGACGGGGCCGTCACCGGGGCCCGTTTCATCGTCACCCTGCCGGCGGCGGCCGATGACTGAGCTCGCCGAATGCACCGTTCACGGCACCTGCGTCGTCATCGGCGATGCCGGAATCCTGATCCGGGGCGGGCCCGGGGCGGGCAAGTCCGACCTGGCGCTGCGTTTGATCGACGATGGCGCGCGGTTGGTGTCCGACGATCAGGTGCGGCTCCAGAATCGCGGCGGCGCCGTCATCGCTTCGGCGCCCGATGCCACCAAAGAGATGATCGAAGTCAACGGCATTGGGCTGATTCGCTTGGACGCCGAGCGCATCACCGGCGAGGCCCACTTGGCGCTCCTGGTGGACCTGGTGGGGGCCGGCGGGATCGAGCGTCTGCCGCGGCCCCAAGTTGAAACCGTGTTGGGCGTTAGCCTCCCGCGCATCGCGCTTTCGCCTTTCGAGGCCTCGGCACCGGCCAAGCTGCGGCTTGCGGCGGGCCGGGGCACCGGGTCTATAATGACCGCCCCATGACGCTCGATCGCCGTCGGCCGCCGAGGAGCAGGTCCCGACCCATGCCCCGCCATGAACCCATGAAATGACCGCCGCGCGCGACCGTGGCATTCCGCCCAGGCGACGGCTGGTGCTGGTCACCGGCATGTCGGGCGCGGGGCGATCATCGGCCTTGAAGACATTCGAGGACATCGGCTTCGACGCGGTCGACAATATGCCGCTGGCATTGTTGGGCAACCTCACCTCCGGGGCACCCGCGCTGTCCCGTGATGTGGCCGTGGGGGTCGATATCCGGACGCGGGATTTCGGGGTCGGCTCCCTGGTCGCGGAAATGGATCGGGTCATGGCCGACGGCGGCATCGAGGTACGGCTGGTGTTTTTCGATTCCTCCGATGAGGTGCTGCAGCGGCGCTTCACCGAATCCCGGCGGCCCCATCCTTTGGCCGCGGACCGGCCTGTGCTCGACGGCATCGCGCGGGAGCGGCAAATGCTCAGGGCCCTGCGCGAGCGGGCGGACCTGATCATCGACACCACGGAATTGACCCCGAGCGAGTTGCGGCGCATTCTCACCGGCCATTTCAACGACGTCGAGCCCAACGGGTTGACCGCTTTCGTGACGTCTTTTTCGTACCGCAACGGCATACCGCGGGAAGCCGACTTGGTGTTCGATGTCCGGTTTCTCGCCAATCCCCATTACGACGAAGAACTCCAACCGATGACCGGGACGGCGCCGGAGGTGGGTGCCTTTATCGCCGAGGACCCGCAATTCGAGCCTTTCTTCGGCGCGCTCACGGGGCTCATGGAGGTGCTGATGCCGGGCTACATCAAGGAAGGGAAGAGCTACCTGACAATCGCCATCGGCTGTACCGGCGGGCGCCACCGTTCGGTCTATGTGGCCGAGCGTCTCGGCGAATGGCTCAAGGGGGAATCGCTCAACGTCGAGGTCGCTCATCGTGACGCCGAGGACGCTGCCCAACACCCGCGAGGGGATGATCATCGATGACCAGAGGTGGGGGTAGCAAAAGCGAAGACAAAACGGATCACGGTGTTGTCGGTCTTGTCCTGGTGACCCACGGGGCGGTAGGCGTTGCCTTGCTGGAGGCGCTGGAGAATATCGTCGGCGGCCAGGACAACGTGGTCTCGGTCTCGATCCAGCCCGACGACGACGTCGAGGCCCGCAGGGCCGAAATTCTCGACGCCATCGCCCGCGTGGGGGCCGGAGGTGGCTGCATCTTGATGACCGATATGTTCGGCGGCACGCCCTCGAACCTCGCCCTTTCGGCCATGGGGGAAGAGGCGGTGGATGTCATCGCCGGGGTCAACCTGCCGATGCTGATCAAATTTGCCTCGGTCCGGGCCAGCGCCCCGCTCGCCGATGTCGTCGCCCAGGTGCAAGATGCGGGGCGGAAATACATCAATGTCGCTTCCTCCTTCCTCAACCCACCGGAGCCCGATTGAAGGACCGGAACATGACAGGGTCCGATCGCCGGCCATGGCGGTCACGGACGGTGACCATCACCGGCGAACTCGGCCTCCATGCCCGGCCCGCCGCGCTCTTCGTCAAGCTGGCCGGCGCCTTCGATGCCGAGATCACGGTCGCCAACAAAAGCGGCGTGGTGTCGGGCGGCTCGATCATGGGACTGATGATGCTGGCCGCGGCATCGGGGACGGAACTCGACATAACCGCGCGCGGGCCGGAAGCCGACCAGGCGCTGGACGCCCTGGTCGGCTTGGTCGAGGGCGGGTTCCAACGCGGTTGAGCGGCGCCGGCCCCGGCGGCCCCCCGGCGTCTCCCGGGGAAGGCTCCGCCCCCGGGTGCCCTTTTTCGGAGAAATTTACCGCACGAACCGGCTAATTCTTCTTGCAAACGGCCATATATAAAAATATAAGGCTCTCTTTATATTTTGTTAAACCGTGGCATCGACAATACGCCGATCAAAGGACCCGTCCGCGGCCCCGATCGGCGCCGAGGGGCGCGCAAGGAGACCAATCGTGAGTGACCAATCCAGCATCGGGGACGGCGGCGCCGGCTACAAGGTCGCCGATATCGGCTTGGCCGAATGGGGCCGCAAGGAAATCTCCATCGCCGAAACGGAAATGCCGGGATTGATGGCGCTGCGCGAGGAGTATGGCGCCGCGCAGCCCCTCAAGGGCGCGCGCATCGCCGGCTGCCTGCATATGACCATCCAGACCGCGGTGCTGATCGAGACACTGATCAACCTCGGCGCCGATCTGCGTTGGAGTTCGTGCAACATCTTCTCGACCCAGGACCACGCCGCGGCGGCCATCGCCGCCGCCGCCATTCCCGTCTTTGCCTGGAAGGGGGAGACCGAAGAGGAGGCCGTGTGGTGCATCGAGCAGACCATCGACGGCCCCGACGGATGGCGGCCAAATATGATCCTCGATGACGGCGGCGACCTCACCAGGATCATGCACCATGAACATCCGGAACTGATGGCCGACGTGAAGGGCATCTCCGAAGAGACCACCACCGGCGTCATCCGTCTGTCCGAAATGCAGAAGCGCGGCGAACTGTTGGCGCCCGCCATCAACGTCAACGATTCCGTCACAAAGTCCAAATTCGACAATCTCTATGGCTGCCGGGAGAGCCTGATCGACGGCATCAAGCGGGCCACCGACGTCATGCTGGGCGGCAAGACCGCGGTGGTGGCCGGCTACGGCGACGTCGGCAAGGGCTGCGTCGCGGCCCTGGCCGGCCAGGGGGCGCGCGTCATCGTCACCGAAATCGACCCCATCTGCGCCCTTCAGGCAGCCATGGAAGGCCATCAGGTGATGACCATGGACCAGGCCGCCCCGCTGGGCGATCTGTTCGTCACCGCCACCGGCAATATCGACGTCGTGACCATCGATCATATGCGCGCCATGAAGGACCGCGCCATCGTCTGCAACATCGGCCATTTCGATAGCGAGATCCAAATCAACGCGCTGCGCAACATGTCTTGGGACGAGATCAAGCCCCAGGTCCATGAGGTGACCTTGCCCGACGGTAAGCGGCTGATCATATTGGCCGAAGGGCGGCTGGTGAACCTGGGCTGCGCCACCGGCCATCCCAGCTTCGTCATGAGCTTCTCGTTCACCAACCAGGTCATCGCCCAGATCGAGTTGTGGCAGAACCATGAAAAATATGGCAGGGAGGTGTACTTCCTGCCCAAGAATCTGGACGAAAAAGTAGCGCGGCTCCACCTCGACCACGTCGGCGTGCGCCTGACCCAGCTGACCCGGGAACAGGCCGAGTATATCGCCGTCCCCTCGGACGGCCCCTTCAAGCCGGATCACTACCGCTACTAGGGCACGAGGGCCTTTCCCGGCCAACGCGTGGGCCGGGAAAGGCGATGCTTTTCGCCAACGGCTTGTGGGCGGCCGGGGAGAGGCCGAGAGCATTTCCGGGCCAGATTGAACCATTTGACCGGGATGATTTTGCCCCAAGGCTAGGCGCGCGTCGCATGGCGATGTGGGGCATCGGCGAAGGTGGGCAACAACGCCTCGGGGTAAAAGCACCCGGCCTTTGGTGGGGCTCGTCATGCGAAGCGTGCATCCGCACGACGCCCCGCGTCTGCCCTGGAAACCGATGAGCACCCATCAAATTGATTCAATCTGGCCCGGAAGTGCTCTAGACTGCCGCCGTGTTGCACGGGGGTTTCATCGACCGGCGAATGCCGCCCCGGCCAAGCCGGGCGCGGGACGCCGTGCTTAACGCCCCGCGGACACGTATGGGCCGGGTCCCCGCTGCCCTTCCCATCCCCTTTTTGGGGGCCCAAAGCGCCGATACCCTGAACCTCCAGATCCTCGCCGCGCTCTTGGTCGCCGGGCTCCTGATTGCCGTATTCCTTGCCGTCCGGCTGGCCCTCGCCCGTGACCGCGGCCGAGATGCCCTGACGGATGCCGAGCTCCGGGCGGCGGGTTTGGACGCGGCGGCGGCCGCGGCTCCCGGCAGTTACTGGTCTTGGCCCGCATCCGCCCCGTCCGAGGACCCCGGGACCGGGGGACCGGGCTTGGCCGCCTTGCTGGGCGGCGGCGATGGTGACCTCCAAACCTTTGATGGTGTCGTTGGAGCCTTGGCGCCGGGCCCGGCCGGCGACCTCAGCGACTACGTGGCGGCGCTGCGCAGGACGGCGGCGCCGTTTACCCTGACCATTAGTGATGCCGGCGGCAAGCGCACCTTTGAAGTCCACGGTGCGCGCAGCGCCGGGTCCGAGGGCATCCCCGGCTTCGATACGGTCTGGTTCCGGGATATCAGCAAATCCGCGCAGGCGGCGGCGACGACCAAGCAGCGCACCGAGGAACTCACCTCTCTCAGCGCCCAATACCGCAATACTTTGGACCTCACCGGAATCCCCGTATGGGTGCGGGGGCCGGGGCTCGATCTCGCTTATTGCAATCGGGCCTTCGCCGAGGCGGTGGAGGAGGACTCGCCCGCGGCGGCGGTGACGGGATGCGCGGAAATCGCCGGCGGGCCCACGGGCTGGGGACGGGAACTCGCCGAGGAGGCCCGGCGGACGGGCACCCCGGTCACCCGCAGCACCTATGTGGTGGCGGGTGGAGAACGCAGGTTCATGGAAATAACCGAGCTTCCCATGGGCGGCGCTTCCAGCCCTTGGCAGGTTATGGGGATCGCCATCGACCGGACCGACGCCGAGGAAGCCCGTGGCGATCTTTCACGCCACATGATGGCCCATGGCGAGGTCCTGGAGCGCTTAGGCACGGGGATCGTAATTTTCGGCGCCGACACCCGCGTTCAGTTCGCCAACACCGCCTTTGCCCGGTTGTGGGACCTGGACGAGCAATGGCTCAAGACGGCGCCCACCCACGGCGAGGTGCTGGAGGACCTTCGCGCCCGCCGGGTCTACCCCGACCAGACGGATTTCCAGCAATTCAAGCTCGAAGTCATGGGGCTCTACACCTCTTTGATCGACCCCCGGGAAGAACTTCTCTACCTCCCCGATGAACGCGTCTTTCGCGAGGTGGTCAACGCCCATCCCTTCGGCGGCCTGCTGGTGACCTACGAAGACGTGACCGACCGGCTGACCCTGGAACGGTCCTACAACACGCTGATCGAGGTGCAATCGGAAACCCTGGACAACCTCCTCGAAGGGGTCGTGGTGTTCGGCACCGACGGGCGCATCAGGTTGTCCAATCCGGGTTATGCGCGCATTTGGAAGCTCGACGCCCAAACCCTGCGGGGCGAACCGAGGCTCGCCGACATCATCGAGGAGGTGCGTGACCTGTTCATTTTCGAGGGTCCCTGGGAGACCTTCCGGGATAAGATCCTGGCCGGAGTCATGGACCGCACGCCGCGCACCGGAAGGTTCGAGCGCGCCGATGGTTCGGTGATCGACTATGCGGCGGTGCCCCTGCCCGACGGTGCCATGATGTTCGGCTATATCGACGTCACCGACACGGTCTCGGTCCAGCGCGCCCTGGCCCAACGCAACGAGGCCCTGCTTGCCGCGGATGGCCTGAAATCGCAATTCATCACCAACGTGTCCTACGAATTTCGCACGCCGCTCAACAGCATCATCGGCTTCACGGAGATCCTGTCTAATCAGTATTTCGGCACGCTCAACGAACGCCAGGGAGAATTTGCCGAAAATATTCTTCAGGCCTCGAGGGTCCTGTTGTTTTTGATCGACAACATCCTCGATCTCGCCCTCATCGACGCCGGCGGGCTGGAGTTGGAGCGCGGTGAGGTGGATATCCACGCCATGATAGAATCCGTAGCGGCCCTGGCCCGGACCCGGAAACAAGAGATTTCCTTGGAGATCGATTGCCCCGAGGATATCGGCGCCCTGATCGGCGACGAGCGGCGACTCAAGCAGGCGCTGTTTAATCTGGTGATCAACGCCATTACCCATACGCCGGCCCACGGGCAAATTTCCCTTGCGGTGCGCCGTCAGAACGGTGCCGTCGAGTTTTCCGTGACCGATACCGGGCCGGGGATCCCCGAAGAGGAATTCGACCGTCTCCTTGGCCGCTTCGAGACCGGTCGGGGCAGCGCCGAAAGGGGCAAGGGGCTGGGGCTTGGCCTGGCCCTTGTGAAAAGCTTCGTCGAACTTCATGGCGGCCGCCTGGTGCTGGCCTCGGCGCCGGGCGAGGGAACCACCGTGTCTTTCGACGTCCCCGCCGACCGCACGGCCCCAACCGGGCAGGGTACCGAGGCCGAACCCGCGCCATAGGGCACGATGGACCGAACCCGCGCCATGGGCCGCGGCGCCGGGTCTACAAGCCAATCGATGCGAGGAAATCTTCGCCGACCATGATCGAACTTGCACTTTCCGACCTCGAGGCCACCCGATCCCTGGCCCGGCGCCTGGCGCCCGCACTTGGTGCCGGCGACGTGATCGGCCTGGCGGGGCCCTTGGGGGCGGGCAAGACGACCTTTGCCCGGGCCCTGATCGAAGCACTGGCGAAGGCGGGCGGCGGGGGCCCCGTGGGCGAGGTGCCGAGCCCCACCTTTTCCCTGGTCCAGGTGTACGAGACCGGCGCCGTGCCGGTCTGGCACTTCGATCTCTATCGCCTGGAACACCCGGCCGATGCCCTGGAACTGGCCGTCGAGGAGGCCTTCGCCGGCGCCATATCCCTGGTCGAATGGCCCGAACGCCTGGGCGAGATTATGCCCGGCGACTGGCTGGAGTTGCGCATGGAGCGCCACGGCGACGGTGCCCGGCGCGCCGTCATCCGGGGCTATGGGCCTCGGGGGATGGCACTCGAGCGGGCCTTGCAGAAGACCGCCCCATGAACGGCGGCGACGCAGCTCCGGCCCGCCATGATCGCCTCCGGGCCGGGTCGATCCAAAGCCTGCTGAACGACGCCGGCTTCGGGGCGGCGACGTTCACCACTCTCGCGGCCGATGCCTCCTTCCGCCGCTATGCCCGCGTAACCGGCGGACCGCGCCCGGCCCTGCTGATGGACGCGCCGCCGGAAAAAGAGGACGTCCGGCCCTGGTTGGCAGTCGCCCGCCACCTGCGGCGTCTCGGTTTCAGCGCACCCGAGGTGTTCGCCGCCGATGAGGATGCGGGGCTGTTGTTGATCGAGGATTTCGGCGACGACACCTTTACCCGGCTGCTGGCCCAAGGCGGCGCTGAGGCGGCGCTTTACGACCTGGCGGTGGACCTGCTGGCGGCGCTCCATGAGATCGGCCGTGCCGACGCGGTGCCCGGCTGGCTGCCGCCCTATGACGACGACCGGCTGTTGGGCGAGGCGGCGTTGTTCACCGACTGGTACATGCCCGCGGCCCTGGGTGCGCCGACGCCGCCCGAGCTGCGCGTGGAGTTCTTAGGCCTTTGGCGTGAGGCGCTCCCGCCCGCCCGCGCGCTGCCGGAAACCCTGGTCCTACGCGACTACCACGTGGGCAACCTGATGCTGCTACCGGATCGCCATGGGATCGCCGCCTGTGGGTTGCTCGATTTCCAGGACGCGGTGGCGGGCGCCTGCGCCTATGACGTCGTCTCCCTCATCAAAGACGCGCGCCGCGACCTCGGCCCGGGGATCGCGGCGCGGGCCGAAGCGCGGTATCTGGAACGCTTCCCCGGCCTCGACCGCGCCGGATTCGCCGCCGCCGCCGCGGTGCTCGCCGCCGGTCGAGCCGCCAAGATCATCGGCATTTTCACCCGGCTTTGGAAACGGGACGGCAAGCCGGATTATCTCACCCATATCCCAAGGGTCTGGCATTTGTTGGAAGCCGATCTCGGTCATCCCGCGCTGGCGCCTCTCAGGGACTGGTTCGCCAAGGCGGTGCCGCCCGCCAAACGCGCCGTGCCCGGACCGGGCGGGAGTGGGCGGTGAACGGTCCAATGCCCGAATTCGCCATGGTGCTGGCCGCCGGGCTGGGCACCCGGCTGGGGCCGTTCACCGATGATCTGCCCAAGCCCCTGGTCGAGGTGGCGGGCCGCGCCATCCTGGACCGGGTGCTCGACGCGCTGGCCGATGCCGCGGTGGCGCGCTGCGTCGTCAACACCCATTATCTCGCGCCGATGATCGAGGCCCACCTCGCCGGCCGCACGGCACCGGAAGCGGAGCTGTCCCACGAGGACCAGCTGCTTGATACCGGCGGCGGCGTCGCCCGGGCGCTGCCGGCCCTGGGCGCCCGGCCCTTCTTCGTGATCAATGCCGATATCCTGTGGAGCGAAGGCCCCGGCGGGGCGGCGCTGGCGCGCCTGGCCGCGGATTTCGATTCCCAGACCATGGACGCGCTGCTGCTTTTGGTGCCCCTAGAGCGGTCCATGGGCTATGACGGGCCGGGCGATTTCATGTGCGATGACCGGGGCCGTCTCAGGCGGCGGGGCCGGGCGGCCTCCGCGCCCTATGTCTTCACCGGGCTGCAAATCCTCGATCCGCGGCTTTTCGGCGATTGCCCCGATGGCGCTTTTTCCCTCAACATCCTCTACGACCGCGCCATTGCCTCGGGCCGCGCCTTCGGTATCGAGCATACCGGGCGCTGGTTCCATATCGGTACGCCCGCGGGGCTGGAGTTAGCCTCGGCCGCCCTTGGCGCGGCGCCGGAACTTCGCCGCCCATGAGCGCCCCTGGCCTGAATGTCTATACCATCGACGCCGGCATTCCCTTCGTCGATGCCCTGGCCCGGGGGCTGCTGGCGCGGATCACCCGCGACCATGGGGACGATCCCTTGGCGCTGGCCCGGGTGACCGTCTTGCTGCCGACCCGCCGCGCGGTGCGGTCGCTCAGCGAGGCGTTCCTCCGCGCTTCGGGCGGGACGCCCCTGTTGCTGCCCCGCATGATGCCGCTGGGCGATCTCGACGAGGACGAGCTGCTGATCACCTTTGAGGCCGCCGGCCCGGCGGCCGACGGAACGGGGCCCGAGGCCGGCCAGCCGCTTGCGCCGGTGATCGGCGGCCTGCGCCGGCAATTGATCCTGGCCCGCCTGGTGATGACCTTCGGCGGCCGCACTTGGCCGACCCCACCCGACGCCGGCCAGGCGGCGGAGTTGGCATCCGCGTTGGCCCGGCTGCTCGACCAGATGGAGACCGAGCGCCTCGGCTTCGAGGGTCTCGCCGACCTGGTTCCCGAGCGCTTCTCCGAGCATTGGCAGGCGACTCTGGAATTCCTCAAGATCGTGACCGAATTCTGGCCCCGGGAACTGGCCGAAGAGGGCGCCATCGGTCCCGCCGAGCGGCGCAACCGCCTGTTGGCCGCCCAAGGTGCTGCCTGGACGGCCGCCCCGCCCCGGGATTGGGTGGTGGCGGCGGGCTCCACCGGTTCGATTCCGGCGACCGCCGATCTGCTGGCCGTCATCGCCCGGGCCGATCGCGGGGCCGTGGTGCTGCCGGGCCTCGATGCCGCGCTCACCGACCGGGCCTGGGACGCCCTGCCCGAAAGCCATCCCCAGTACGGGTTTGCCCGGCTGCTGGCGCTGCTCGGCATGGCCCGCCAAGAGGTTCTCAGCTTCGCCGCCGATTGGCCCCATGGCGTTGAACCGGCGGCGCCTCAGCTTCGGGCCCAAGTGCTCTCCCGGGCCATGAATCCCCTTCCCCAGGGGCAGCCCCAGGGGACCGGCGCGGCGCTGGCGGGGGTCGGCCTCGCCAGTTGCCCGACCTCGTCCGATGAGGCGGCCACCATCGCTTTGCGCATGCGCGGCGCGCTCGAAAAGCCAGGCGCGACCGCGGCCCTGGTCACCCCCGACCGCGGGCTCGCCCGCAGGGTGGCCGCGCGGCTCGGCCACTGGGGCATCGAGGTCGACGATTCCGCGGGCACGCCGCTCGCCGCCACCGCGGCCGGATCCTTTTTCCGGCTGATCGCCGATATGGTCGGCGACGGTTTCGCGCCCCTTGCGGTGCTGGCCTGCCTCAAGCACCCGCTGGCCGCCGGTGGCACCGACCAAGCCAGTTTCAGGGGCGCCGTCAGGGCCCTGGAAACCCATGTCCTGCGCGGTCCCCGCCCGGGTCCAGGCCTCCATGGCCTCCGCCAGAGGATCGAAGCCGCCCTCGAGTTCGCCGGGGAGGAAGACCAGGAGGAGCTCGAGCGTTTAGGGTCATGGACCCGCTCCATCGCCCAATTGATGGCGCCTCTCGCCGCCGCCATGACCGGACCGGACATCGCCTTGGGGGATATCGTGCGCGCCCATGTCGGCGCCGCCGAGGCGCTGGCGGCGACGGAAGGGGAATCGGGCGCCGCCCGGCTCTGGCGGGGCGACGATGGCGAAGCGCTGGCCGCTTTCGCCGCCGAGATCCTGGACTCCGGGGCGAGCATGCCGCCGCTTCCGGGCGCCCGCTATCCGGCGCTGCTGGGCGCCCTGATGGCCGGCCGCGTGGTGCGGCCCGGCTGGGGCCGCCATCCCCGCCTGTTCATCTGGGGACCGCTGGAGGCGCGCCTCCAACACGCCGATGTCATGATCCTGGGCGGCCTCAACGAAGGCACCTGGCCGGCCGATGCCGGCAGCGACCCGTGGATGAGCCGCCCCATGCGGGCCGCCCTCGGCCTGCCCCTGCCCGAGCGGCGCATCGGCCTCGCCGCCCACGATTTCGCCCAGGCGTTTTCCGCGCCCGAGGTGCTGCTGACCCGGGCCCAACGGGTGGACGGCACGCCGACGGTTCCCTCGCGCTGGCTGGCACGCCTGGAAAACGCGTTGCCCGAGGGGGAATTCGCGGCCCTCGAGGCGCGCGGCGAAGCCTGGCGGCGGGCCGCCGCCCAACGTGACGAACCGGCCGGGGGCGGCGGCGCGGCATTGGCCCGCCCGGCGCCCAAGCCGCCCCTTGCCGCCCGCCCGCGCCGGCTATCGGTGACCGAGATCGAAACCCTTCAGACCAACCCCTATGCCATCTATGCCAAGCGGATTCTCGGGCTGCGGCGGCTCGACGACATCGATGCCGATTCCGGGGCCGCCGAGCGCGGCACCTTCACCCATCAGGCCTTGCAGATTTTCCTCGATCAATGGCCCGACAGGCTGCCCGGCGGCGGGGCGGAGGCGATCACCGAAGCGATCATCGAGATCGGCCGCGAAGTGTTCCGCCCGGTCAAAGCGACCCCGGGCCTGTATGCCTTCTGGTGGCCCCGTTTCGAGCGCATCGCCCGCTGGGTCGCCGAAACCGAAATCGACCGCCGCCCCGGCCTGTTGCCACTGGGCGCCGAACGCCGGGGGAAAATGGTCATCGAGGCGCCGGGGGGCCCATTCACCCTCAACGGCACCGCCGACCGGGTGGATCGGCGCGCCGCCGACCACGGGCTGGCGATCGTCGATTACAAGACCGGCGTGCTGCCTAAGGGCAAGGACCAAAGCACCGGCTTCGCCCCGCAATTGCCGCTGCTCGCGGCCATGGCGGCGGCCGGCGGGCTCGAAGGAATCGCGCCCGGACCGGTGATGGAGCTCGGCTATTGGCGGCTCACCGGCGGCGATCCGGTCGGCGAGGAAAGGGCCTTCGCGGTCCCCGCCGCGGAGGCGGCCGAGGACGCCCTCGAAGGGCTCAAGGCCCTGATCGCCCTGTTCGACGATCCCGGCTGGCCCTATCGCCCACGCCCGGTGGCGGGCCATGAGCCGCGCTTCGATGATTACGCCCATCTCGCCCGGGTCTCCGAATGGTCGATCCTGGAAACCGGGGCAGAGGACGGTGAGGGATGATGCCATGACGGCAGCGCCGAATCCGAGCCCCGGCGCCGACGCCAAGGTGGCACAGCGCAAGGCCGCCGACACCAAGGCCTCGGTCTGGGTCGGCGCGTCCGCCGGCACCGGCAAGACCAAGGTCTTGACCGACCGGGTGTTGAGCCTGCTGCTGGCCGGCACGCCGCCCCAGCGCATCCTGTGCCTGACCTTCACCCGGGCGGCGGCGGCCGAGATGGCCAACCGGGTCCGCGAAGCGCTCGGCCTATGGGCCACCGATTCCGAAGAGGAACTCGATCGAAGCATCGAGGACCTGACGGGAAGCCGCCCCGACCCGGAGCTTTCGGGCCATGCAAGGGGGCTGTTCGGCGCCGTGCTCGATTGCCCGGGCGGGCTGAAGATCCAGACCATTCACGCCTTTTGCGAATCCTTGCTGCGGCGCTTTCCGGTGGAAGCGGGGGTGCAGCCCCATTTCCGGCTGATGGACGAGCGCACCGCACGGGAACTTCTCGCCCTGGCCGGGGACGAGGTCCTGGCCCGGGCCATGAACCGGGCCGAGCAAGGCGCATCGGGGGACGGCATCGGCCTCGCATCGGCGCTCGCCGCCATCGCCGGAGAGGTCAACACGGAAGCGTTTCATAAACTCATGGACCGCCTTGCCAATGACCGCGCCCGCCTCGCCCGAATGCTGAACCGCACCGGTGGGCTCATTGGCGCCGCCCGGGCCATGGCGGCGCGTCTCGATATCGATCCCGGGACGCGGGCCGAAGACTTGATCGCCGCCGCCTGCGCCGACGCCGTGTTCGACGGGCCCGGCTTGGGCGAGGCGCTCGCGGTGATGGCGGAAGGCCAAGCAACCGATAGGAAGCGGGCGGGCGCCATGGCACCGTTCCTCGCCGCCGATGCCGGCGGGCGCCCGGGCTTGATGGAGGAATACCGCAAGGGCTTTCTCAGGGCCGATGGGCAGGCGTTCGCCAGGTTCATCACCGAAGGCGGGCTCAAAGGGGTGGACCATGGGGAGGCGCTGCTTGCCATCATGGCAGCGGAAGCCGGGCGCCTGATGGCCCTCGCAGGAAGCCTCAACGCCCTCGCCAATTACCACTCTTCGGTGGCGGCGGTGACCCTCGGCGCGGCGCTGGTGGAGGCCTACGACGCCCACAAGCACGCCCGCGCCAGGCTCGATTACGAAGACCTGATCCTCAAGACCCGGGATTTGTTGGAGGGTGGCACCGCCGCCCAATGGGTGCTGTTCAAGCTCGATGGCGGGCTCGACCATATCCTGGTCGACGAGGCCCAGGACACCTCTCCCGACCAATGGGGGGTGATCAAGGCCTTGGCGGAGGATTTCTTCAGCGGCGCCGGCGCCCGCGACGACCACCGTACGGTGTTCGCCGTCGGCGACGCGAAGCAGTCCATCTACAGCTTCCAGCGCGCCGACCCGCGCGCCTTCGAGGAAATGCGCGCCTTCTTCAGGACCCGTGTCGAGGATGCCACCCAACGCTGGCGGGACATCGATCTTCACGTGTCTTTCCGCTCTACCGCCGCCGTGCTCAACGCCGTGGACGCGGTGTTCGCGGGCGATGAGGCGGGCCAGGGGCTTGGGCCCCCGGGGATGGAAATTCTCCACCGGCCCGACCGGGGCGGCATGGCGGGTCTGGTGGAAATGTGGCCGTTGATGGCATCGGATAAGCCGAGCCCGGCCGACCCGTGGACGCCGGCAATGGACCTTGAGACCGGTTTCGACGCGCCTGCGCGCCTGGCCAGGGTGATCGCCGTCACCATCAAAAATTGGATCGCCGACAAGGAGATGCTGCCGGCCCGCGGCCGGGCCATCGAAGCCGGCGACGTCATGGTCCTGGTGCGCCGGCGCACCGGCTTCGTCGAAGCCCTGGTGCGGGAATTGAAACGCTTGGACGTCCCCGTGGCCGGAGTCGACCGCATGGTGGTCACCAACCAGCTGGCGGTGATGGACCTGGTGGCCGTCGGCCGCTTCGCATTGTTGCCCGAGGACGACCTCAATCTCGCCTGCGTCCTTAAAGGGCCGTTCTTGGGTTTCGACGAAGACGCGTTGTTCGACCTCGCCCATGGGCGCAAGGGCACGCTCTGGGCGGCGCTGAGAGCGCACGCACGCACCGATGAACGGTTGGCTCGCGCCCGGGACTGGCTGGGCGTCGTCCTCGGGCGGGCGGACTTTGAGAGGCCCTATGAATTCTTCGCCGCCATCCTCAATCGCGGGGGAGGCCGGGAGAAATTGCTGGCCCGCCTGGGCCGCGAGGCGGCCGACCCGGTCAATGAATTCCTGGAGCTCGCACTGGCCTACGAACAGATGACGGCGCCGTCCCTGGAAGGCTTTCTAGCCTGGGCCTGCGCCGGCGAGGTCGAGATCAAGCGCGACCTCGAGCAAGCGGTCCGTAACGAGGTGCGGGTGATGACGGTCCACGCCGCCAAGGGGCTTGAGGCGCCCATCGTTTTCCTGCCCGACACCACCCGGAACCCGCCTCCGCCGGACCTTCCCTATTGGACCGGGCCCGGGGATGGTAGTGGGCCGGGCTTGCCGCTGTGGGCCCCCAGAGTCGCCGAGTTCGGCGCCGATCTCACGGCGTTGCGGGCGAGGGGCCAGGCCGACCAGCTTGAGGAAACCCACCGGCTTCTCTACGTCGCCATGACCCGGGCCGAGGATCGGCTCTATGTCTGCGGCTGGCAGACCACCAAGATGCCGGCCCAAGGGTGTTGGTACGACCTGATCCGCGCGGGGTTGGAGGGGATGGCGGGCATCGAGGAGGTTGCGGTCGATTTCACAGCCGGTATCCCCGGCCTGATGGTGACCGGGCGCAGGCTCTCTTGCCCCCAGGATGCCCCCGCCAAGGCCGGCGACAGATCTCCCGATCACCCGGTGAGCCCGCTGGCGGCCGCCTGGGCGGATCTGCCGCCGGCCCCGGAACCGGCCCGCGCCCAGCCTTTGGCGCCGTCGGATCCGGGCGAGGAGCCGCCGATCCTGAGCCCCGCCGGCGCCGGTGGCGACTGGTTCCTTCGTGGACGGGTGGTCCATGGGCTTCTCGAGCACCTGCCGGAGCTTCCCCCCGGGGCTAGGGCGGCGGCGGCGCGGGCCTACCTCGCGCGGGCCACCTTCGGCCTCGATGCCCAAACGAGGGCGGAGATCGCCGCCGAAACCCTGGCGCTGCTGGACGATCCGGCCTTCGCTCCCTTGTTCGGCCCGGGCAGCCTCGCCGAGGTGCCGGTGGCTGGCGTCATCGGCGATATCGCCGTCTCCGGCCAGATCGACCGAGTCGTGGTGGGCGACGGCACCGTGCTGGTGGTCGACTACAAGACCGGCCGCCACTGCCCCGATGACGCCGCCGGGGTGCCGCCCGCCTATCTTCGTCAGATGGCGCTTTACCGGGCCCTTTTGCAACTGGCCTTTCCCGGCTTTGACGTCCGCGCGGCGCTGGTTTTCACGACCGTCCCTAAGCTGTTGGCGCTGCCCGGCGCGGCCCTCGACAAGGCGCTTGGGGCCCTCATTCGGCCAACTTGACGGCTCTCGGCCGGGCCCCTAAACTGCGCCCCGCCTTCCGGTGGCCCACCGATCAAAACCATAAACCGGAACCATCAGGGGAACGACATGAGTGCGACCCATGTAACCGATTCCAGTTTCGAGGCCGACGTGCTCAATGCCGAAGGTCCGGTGCTGGTGGATTTCTGGGCCGAATGGTGCGCGCCCTGTAAGCAGATCGCGCCGATCCTCGAAGAGCTGGCTTCGGAACTCGAGGGCAACCTGACCATCGCCAAGGTGAATATCGACGAGAACCCTCAGACCCCCACCAAGTACGGCGTCAGGGGCATTCCCACCTTGATCCTGTTCAACGGCGGCCAGGTGGTCGGCACCAAGGTGGGAACGGTCCCCAAGGGTGTCTTGTTGGATTGGGTGCAATCCAGCCTGTGAGCCCTCCGAAATTTTTTCCGGCCTCACAGGAGCCCCTTGGCCCGGCCGAAGAAAACGATGAAAACCGTCATGGCGCCAATCAGGGCGCCCACCACCAGAAAACTCCCATCGAGGCCCACCCAGGCGACCAGCGCCCCCATGACCATCGGCGTGACGGTCGAGGTCAGACGGTTCATCATGGTGCGCAACCCCACCGCCTTGCCCTGGTCGGGGCCAACGGCATGTGACAATTGGGAAATGATCAGGGGCGTCGACATGCCGGCGCTGGCGCCGCGCGCCACCTGGGCGGCGAGAAACAGGACATAGAGTCCGAGCAATGGCGTCACCGCCATGGCCAAAACCGACAGCAAGGCAGTCGTCACCAGAAGCCAAGACGAATGCATCATGCGGGCAAGCGGCGCCGCGCCCAGGGCGCCGGCGGCGGCGGCAACCGCGCCGGTGGCCATGAGAAGACCGATGGCCGTGCCGGTAATTCCATGGCCGTTGAGATAAACCACGTAAAACGAGCCCTGGATGGAATAGCCAGTAATCCGCACCATGGACAACATCACCACGAAGGCCACCATGGGCAGGGCCAACAATCGGAAGGCCGCGGTATAGCTTCTGATTTCCGGCTTGAGGTCGCGCGCCTTGAGCCACCCATGGGGCTCTGCGACATGATCGCCAGCGGCCGGCGGCAGGGCAAAGACCGCCAGCAATTGCAGCGCCGTCCACGCGAACAGCACCCCGAACGCGCCCCACGGGCCGATGAAATCCCAGCCCGCGCCGGCCAAGGGCGGCCCCACCATGTTCCCCAGGACGCAAATGGCGGTGAACCGGCCGGCATGGCGGGGGCTGCCCTTCATCAGCTGGCCGATCAGGGTCTGGGCGCCGACCCAGCCCATGGTCGAGGCGAGTCCGCCGATCATCTGCAGCACGAACACCGCCCAGATGAAGGGAAGCACGGGAAACAAGAGCGGCGTCGCCGCCCCCATGACGGCGAAGGCGATCATCACCCGGCGCGGACCGAGCCGGTCCATGAGCGCGCCCCCGTGAACCGAAAACAGAAACGGCAACAGGTTGAAACTGCCCAGCGCGAAACCGATCATCACCGGGCTGGCGTTCAGGTGGAGAAGCCATAGCGGCAATACCACGGCGACCAGGACGGTTTGGGTGGAACTGAACAGGCCGGTGGCGTAAACCGCGGCCTAGACGCGGACGGGGACCGAATCCAACGGTGTTCTCCCTAGAGCATCAGGCGCGGGGCCGCTATTCCGTCAGTGGACCTCGGCCCAGTTGTCGCCGATCCCGGTCTCCACCTCGAGGGGGACCGAAAGGTTCACCGCCGGGAAGGGTGCGTCGGCCATCACCTTGGCGACCAATCGGGCGGTGGCCTCGGCCTCGGCCTCGGGCACCTCGAAGATCAACTCGTCATGGACCTGAAGCAGCATCTCCGCCCCCAGGTTGTTTTCCCTGAGCGCCGGCGGCACCCGGATCATGGCGCGCTTGATGATGTCGGCGGCGGCGCCCTGCAAGGGGGCATTGATGGCCGCCCGTTCGGCGAACGCCTTGTGGGGTCCCTTGGCGGTGATGTCCGGCGTGTGCATGCGGCGCCCGAAAATGGTGGTGACAAAACCCTGTTCGCGGGCCAAGGCCTTGGTGTCTTCCATGTAGTCCCTGATGCCGGGATAGCGTTGGAAATAGGCCTCGATAAAGTTTTTTGCGTCCTGTTGGGGGATCCCCAGCTGGCGGGCCAGGCCGAACGGGGAAATGCCGTAAATGATGCCGAAATTGATGGCTTTGGCCGAGCGCCGGGTCGCGGCGTCCATTCGATCCAGCGGCACACCGAATATTTCCGATGCCGTCAGCGCGTGAATGTCGGCCCCGTCGCGGAACGCCTCCTTCAGGGCCGTGATATCGGCCACGTGGGCTAAAAGACGAAGCTCGATCTGGGAATAATCGGCCGAGAGCAGCTTGGCGCCGTCCCTGGCGACGAAGGCCTCGCGGATCTTGCGCCCTTCCTCGGTGCGCACCGGGATGTTCTGCAGGTTGGGATCGGTCGACGACAGCCGCCCGGTGGAGGCGACGGCCATGGCATACGAGGTATGCACGCGCCCGGTGTCGGGATTGATCTGCTTTTGCAGGGCGTCGGTATAGGTCGACCGCAGCTTGGCCAGCAGGCGCCAGTCGAGCACCCGGGCGGGCAGGTCGTGACCCCGGGCGGCAAGGTCTTCCAGCACGTCGGCGCCGGTCGACCAGGCACCGGCCTTGCCCTTCTTGCCGACGGGGAGGGCCATATCCTCGAACACGATCTCGCCCAACTGCTTGGGGCTGGCGATGTTGAATTCGCGGCCGGCGAGCTTTTGGATCTCGGTCTCCAGCACCCCCAGCCGTTTGGCGAAGTCCCGGGACAGCGCCTTCAGACACTTGGAATCGACCTCGATGCCGGCCTGCTCCATGGCCACCAGCACCGGGATCAGCGGGCGTTCCAGGGTCTCGTAGACCGTCGACAGGTGCTCCACCATGAGCCTGGGCTTCAACAGGTCGTGCAAGCGCAGGGTGATGTCGGCATCCTCGGCGGCGTAGTCCCGGGCCGCCTCCAGGGGGACCAGGTCGAAGGTCACCTGTTTCTTGCCAACTCCGGCCACCTCGGAAAACTTGATATTGGTGTGATCGAGATGGCGTAACGCCAGCTCGTCCAAACCATGGCCGTGACGGCCCGCGTCGAGAACGTAGGACAGCACCATGGTGTCGTCGACGGGCGCGATATGGACGTCGTAACGGGCCAGGATCTCGGTATCGTATTTGATATTGTGCCCGACCTTGAGGACCGAGGGGTCCCCCAGCATCGGCGCCAGCAGCGCCAGGGCGGCGGCGCGATCGATCTGCCCTTCCACCAGGCCGCCGGCCTGGCCGCCCGTTTGGCCGCCGCCATCGCCCAGATCAAGCGCCCCTTGGGAGACCGCGCCGCGGTGGGCGAGCGGGATGTAGCAAGCCTTCCCCGGCTCCAGCGCCAGGGAAACGCCGACCAGAACCGCCCGTTGCGCATCGAGCGAGGTGGTCTCGGTGTCCACCGCCACCCGGCCCTTTTCGGTCGCCGCGGCGATCCAGGCTTTGAGCTCCGCCTCCTCGGTCACCAGCTGGTAGCCGGCTTCGGCCTCGGCCTTGGCCCCGGCGGCGGCCTCGGCGCCCAGGCCATCACCGCCGATCTCGCTCATGACACGGGCGACGATGCGCTCGAATTCCTGGGCGCGCAGGAATTTCAGGAGTTTTTCGTGGTCCGGTGGGCGCATGGCGAAGGCGCGGTAGCTGCCCTTAACCGGCACGTCGTCCTTGAGGGTCACCAGTTCCAGGGAAATCCGCGCGAGGTCGGCGAATTCCAGGAGATTCTCGCGCCGCTTGGGCTGCTTGATCTCCCCCGCCCGGGCCAGCACGGTCTCGAGATCGCCGAACTCGTTGATCAGCTGCGCCGCCGTCTTGACGCCGATGCCGGGCACGCCCGGCACGTTGTCCGTGGGATCGCCGGCCAGGGCCTGCACCTCGACCACCTTCCCCGGCCCGACGCCGAACTTCTCCACCACTTCCTCGGTGCCGATCCGGCGGTTGTGGATGGGATCGTGCATGGTGACGCGCTCGGTGACCAGCTGCATCAGGTCCTTGTCCGACGACATGATGGTGACCTGGTCGCCGGCCTCGCGCGCCTGGCGGGCATAGGTGGCGATCAGGTCGTCGGCCTCGAAGCCCGGCATCTCGATGGCCGGAACGTTGAACGCCTCGGTGGCCTCCAGGACCAGGGGGAATTGCGGGATCAGGTCTTCCGGGGGCGGCGGCCGGTTGGCCTTGTAATCGGCATAGATATCGTTGCGGAAGGTCTTGCGCGCGGCATCGAAGATGACGGCGAGGTAATCGGCGTCGGTGTCGTCCAGCAGCTTCATCAACATGTTGCAGAAGCCGTACACGGCATTGGTCGGCGTGCCGTCGGAGCGGGTCAGGTTGCTCTTGAGCCCGTAATAGGCGCGGAAGATGAAGCCCGAGCCGTCGACCAGGAACAAGTGGCGGGGCTTGCCCTCGCCGCCACCACTGCTATCCGCCGCGTTCAATGGCCGCCGCCGGGCTGGAAGCCCTCGGCCAGAACATAGCGGCGGCCGCAATAGGGGCAGTCCACCTCACCGTCGGGGCCGAGGTTGAGATAAACCAGCGGATGGCCGAGGGTTCCCCCGTCGCAGCCGACCGTGGAGTACTCTACCGTGATGGTTTCAACGGGGTCCATGGCGTAAATACTTTCGCATCCGGGTTGGCGGTTGGCGGAACGGATTTGTTGACCGTCCCGACCCGCCGATGATACCGATTGCCCCACCTCTTTCAACCGCGAGAAAGCATCCGTCCATGACCGTCACGCGCCCCCACGACCGGCAAGGGAATGCGCTCCTGACGCCTCCTGAGCGGGGCTGGCGTTGGGCGGCCTGGGGTTGCCTCCTCATGGGGCTCACGCTCGGCGCTTGCGCGCCCAGGCTTCAGGAGAGCGGGCCCATGACCGGCCAGGCGCGCATCGTCGGCGACACACTGATTGCCCGGGACGGCGCCCGCCTGCCGCTTCGCCGATGGGCACCGGAGGCGCAAGAGCCCTGGGCCGTGCTGGTGGCGCTGCACGGCTTCAACGATTATTCCAACGCTTTTAACGCCGCCGCCCGTCACTGGGCCAAGCACGGGGTGGTGACCTACGCCATCGACCAGCGCGGCTTCGGGCGGACCGCCGAGGCTGGCCTGTGGGCCGGCATCGACGCCATGGTGGCCGATCTCCGGGCGCTCACCGCCATTGTCAGCAAGCGCCATCCGGGGCTGCCCCTCCATGTGCTGGGCGATTCCATGGGCGCCGCCGTCGCCATGGTGAGCCTGGCGCGGCACCCCGGGGGCGCCATCGACGGCGCCGTGCTGGTGGCGCCCGCGGTCTGGGGACGCCGCCACCTGGGCGCCATCAAGAGCGCAGCGCTCTGGCTCGCCGCCCATTCCGTGCCCTGGCTCAGGCTCACCGCCGAGGGGCTCGATATCCAGGCGTCGGACAATGTCGCCATGCTACGGGCGCTCGGCAAGGACAAGCTGGTCATCAAGGAGACGCGGATCGACGCCATCTGGGGCATGGTGAACCTGATGGACGCCGCCTTCGCCGCCAGTGACAAGATCGAAGCCCCGCTGCTGCTGCTCTACGGCGCCAGGGACGAGGTCATCCCCAAGCACCCCACGGTCGAGGTGCTGGGCAAGCTCATGGCAACGGGGCGGGTGCGGGCGGCCTATTACGCCGATGGCTATCACATGCTGCTGCGCGACTTGGCCGCCGAGCCGGTGCTCGACGACGTGCTCGCCTGGATCAGGGATCACCGCGCGGCCCTGCCGTCGGGCGCCGAGGCCCGGGCCCGGAGGTGGCTGGAAATGGCCGATTAGGCGGCGCCGTCGAGGGTTCCTTGGGGAACCATGACCGCGCCCTGGAACAACAGCCGCGCGGTGCGCAGGATGCCGGCGCTCCTAACCTCGGGCGGGGTTCGCGAAAGATCGAGGGTCAGCGCCACGTCGATGGTCCCGGTGGGATGCTCGATGGCGATCTCCATTTTCTCACCAATCTCCATGTCGGCGAGCCCATGGGCGACGGTGCCCGGCGTCACGGCGGCGCAAGAGAGGCAGACGGCGCCGGTCACCGCGTGGGCCTCATGGGCGGCGTGGGGCGTGAAATAGCGCGAAGAGATGGTAGCGCCCGCCCGCGCGGGGGCGAGCAATACCGGCTTGGGGATCACCATGTCGGTGACATCGCCCAAGCCCATCATCTCGCCCGCCTGCAAGCGGATGGGCTCGAGCCGGGCGAAAAAATCCCTGTCCCCGTCGAGATCGGCGGCCGTCTCATAACCGGTCTTGCCCATGGAATCGGCGGCCATCATCATCACCGGCATGGCCGCGTCGGCCAAGGTCACCTCGATGCCGTCGATCAAGTCCACCACGTTACCGGTGGGGAACAGCGCCCCGGTCTTGGAGCCCAGGCAATCCATGAAATTGAGGATCACCGGCGCGGCGCTGCCCGGCACGCCGTCGACGGTGGCCGCGCCCGCGTACTCCACCGTGCCGCCCGGGGTCTGGATCACCGCCTCCACCAGATCGCCGGTATTGACCAGGCGGATGCGTACCCTTGTCTCGCCATGGGCCGCCGCCACCAGGCCGCGCTCTATGGCGAACGGGCCGACCCCGGCCAGAATATTTCCGCAGGTCGGGCCGGTATCGACCATGTCCTCGGCGACCAAAACCTGGGCGAAGAAGTAATCGACGTCGATTCCGGGCTCTTCGGACGGGCCGACGATGGCGACCTTGGAGGTCAGCGGCGTCGCCCCGCCCATGCCGTCGATCTGGCGCGCATCGGGCGAGCCCATGGCGGCCAGCAGGAGCCGGTCGCGGGCGGCGGCGTCGCGTGGCATGTCGCTCGCCTCGAAATAAAGCCCGCGCGAGGTTCCGCCCCGCATGAAAAGCGCAGGAATGGCTGTCTGCATGTCTGCTCCGCTCCGTGCTCGATGGCGGCAGGTGTTCCTCATACTTAGCCCATGGCCACGGCCCATGACAAGGCGGCGGAGTAAGGTTTGCGCCGGGCCCACCATTGGGCTAGATTTCCGCCGCGCACGTTTCGGCCCCGCGCCGGCGCCCCCGAGACGGTTGCACCCGTAGCTCAGCTGGATAGAGCGCTGCCCTCCGAAGGCAGAGGTCACAGGTTCGAATCCTGTCTGGTGCGCCATATTTTCAATGGGTTAGAGTACATTCTCCAGGTAAGGCTCATCCCTTTAAGTGCAATGTAAGTGCAAATCCCTTTATGATTACCGCCTATTGCACTTACCGCTCACCTAAAAAACGAATAACACTGCCGCGCTTAAGTCCTGCAAATTAAAGCCTCAAAGGCTTCCCGCAGAAGGGATTCGCATAAGAGCGAATATGGAAACTGATGCATGGGCACTATACACTGCGACGGGTGCCGGCTTTCAGGTAGAAGTAGGTTCAAATCGGGGGCAGGATTTGTTCAAGACCCTACCATGCTCAGGTTGAGGAAAGCTGTCTGAAATTGGTTGCGGGGGCCCGCAACTGCCTTGATTTGCTCTTGTCTGTAAGCAGTGTAAAATTCGGAGCAGCTGCCTCTTAATCAGCGGGTCCGGGGTTCGAATCCCCGATCGCCCCCCAATTAAAACAAAGGCTTAGAGGTTTTTCCTCTAGGCCCTTGTTCATTATGGGTAACAATTTGGGTAACTCAAGCGCCCGTTCATTGGGCGCAAAAAAAGCCGCCGCGAAGGGCGGCGCTGGTGTGGTAGGAAGGTCAGGAGAGGCCGGGGGAGGGCGTCAGTTGATGAACAATGTTTCAGGGTAGGCGTTTTTTCTGGGTAAAAATAAATGAGTAGGTAGGAGAACAGCCGGTCTTCGTTATCGCCTTGGAGTGCATCACTGAATGGGGGCTTTGTGGGTACGCCCTTCCTTGTGCGGGTCTGATGGCATCACATGATGGTCAAATGTTGTGAAATTTATAGCCGCATTTAGCTGGCGGATCACTTCTACTTGGCATCAAAATCTGTCACCCAAAAATTAAGAGTATTGCAGCGGATTAGTGGAAGCCGCTTGCAAAGAGTTAGTAATTAAATGAAGGACCGAAATCAGCCCCCAAAGCCCCCATGGACCTGTTGCTTTAATTCCTGCGTATTGGTTTGAAGAGACGAAAACACCGCTATCGATAACTAAGACACCGGCAATATCAGGATTTTTTCCGAGGTTCTGCTCCGCCGTCGAAACTTTTGTCCAACCGGTATAACCAGCAACAAACAGTGGAATTTTATCTGTAACTGCCAACCCCCCCATCTTCATGGAACTGCCAATTTTTTTGCGCAGGGGCGCGAGTTGATTTGCCGTCGCAATTGCTTGCCCCCACTGAGAAGCGATGTTCGATTTCACCTCAATTACGGCCGCAATACTTTCTGCAAGATATAGGCGTGTGTTTGCGTTCCGCCCAACCCCGGGCAAAGATGGAGAAATTGGATATTCCACAACAACATCAAGTTGGCCACTTCTATGGCCCGAAATATCCGTAGCGTCACCAGTTCCGAACCGATAGATCGGCGGCAACACATTTGACAAAAAATCTTCAATAAAT
>JAPUGG010000275.1 GCA_027292975.1 Alphaproteobacteria bacterium
AAAGGTTGGCTCACGCCCATGAAGCCGCCGCGCAAGGCGGACGCCACCAACAGCAGGACGAAGGTCGCCAGCAACGGGGTGATGGCGACTAACAAGATGGCGCAGCATACGCTGACCACCAGCACCCGGTACGATGAGAACATCCTGGCGAGCCGGCCGGCCGACAGCGCCCCGACGCCGCCGAGGATCGAGGAGGCTGCGATCAGGATGCCGATGGCGGTGCCCTTGAAGCCGATGGATTCGAGCCAGATCACGTAGAAAGAGGTGAGAATGCCGTTGGACGAATGGCGCAGCAGCGTCACCGCCACCACGAAGGCGATGGTCGGGATCGCCATCAACTTGAAGGCCGAAACGTAATCACCCACCCGGGGCAGGACGTCGCGCCAGGTGATGTCCGCCGCCGCGGTGGTGCCGCCGCCGGCCTCCCCGATCCTGGCCCTGGGCATGAGGATGCAGGCGACGAACAGTGCCAGGCCCCAGAATGTCAGGAAACCGAACCCGCCCCAGGGGCCGCCCAGGTCCCACGCCGCACCGGTCGCCGGCGGCCCGGCGAGGGTTCCCATCCGGTTGAAGAAGGTCACCCGGCCGGCATAGGTGGGCGATCCCTTCATGACGGCGCCGATCTGGGCCTGGGTGCCGATCCAGCCCATGGCCGCGGAAATGCCGCCCAGCATCTGCAGGATCAACACGGCGGCGAAAAACGGGAAAATCGGGAACAGCAGGGGTGTCGCGAAGCCGAGGATGGAAAACCAGATCATCACCCGGCGGATGCCCATGCGGTCCATCAGCGCGCCGCCGTGGATCGACAGCAGCACCGGCAGGACTTGGCGCGCGCCCAGGGCGATGCCGATCATCAACGGCGAGGGGTCGATCATGAGCATCCACAGCGGCACCACCACGGCGGCCAGTTGGACCGCGCCGTTGGAAAAAATGCCGGCGGCGTAGACCGGCAATAGATGGCGCAAGGGGATCGCTTCGGCGCTGGCGGCCGATGCTGAAGCCGGCGTTTCCTTCACGGATCTTCCCTCCGCCCGCAGTTTAGGGCGCCGGTGGGCCGAAGGAAACCATCGGCGGCGCGGGGCCGCGGTCGGCGCGGTTGGTGCCCTCCTCGCGCCGGTCACAAAACCCCGGGCGGCATCCGCCGGACATGGACCGCGACCGCGCCGCAGAGTGCGAGCACCACCCCACCCACCACGTAAAAGCCGTTTTCCAGGCCCACCAGTTCGACCACGGCGCCCATGATGATGGGCACCGCAAAGGATACCAGCCGGTTGGCCGTGGATCTTATCCCCACGACCATGCCCTGGTCGCGGCCCGCCGCCCGGGCCAGGATCGAGATCATCAGCGGTTGCGCCAGGGCCATGGCGCCGCCGCGAACCGCCGCCACTAGAAGCAGCGCCAGGAAAATGCCGCCGAGCAGCGGTGTGACGGTGACGCACAGCACCCCGCCGGTGACGGCGCCGATGAGAAGCCAAGTGGCGGAGAAGCGGCGCACCAGGGGGGCCACCGAGATGGCGCCGGCGAATCCGACCAGCGACCCCGCCGCCAGCAGGACGCCGATCAAGGTGCCGGTCAGATCGATGCCCTCGAGGTAGACCACGTAAAACGAGCCGTGCATTCCGGCGCCCGACATGCGCAGGGTCGAGGCCATCACCACCAGCAGAATGGCGGGTATCGCCATCATCCGCAGGGCATCGGCGTAATCATCGCGGCGCGGCAGGAGATCGGCGGCGCCGAGGGGTTTGCGGATTTCGGGATCGTCCCCCTTGGGCAGGGCCAGGGTTGCCACCAGCATGGCGACCCCCCAAACACCCAGCACCATGAACCCGCCCCAGGGGCCGAGAAAGTCCCAGGCCAGGCCCGTCAACAAGGGGGCGGCCAGGTGCCCGACGCGGACCGAGAAGCTAAGCCGCCCGGCATAGCGCGCGCTGCCCCTCATCATCTGGCCGACCAGGGCCTGGGCGCCCATCCAGCCGAAACTCGACGAGATGCCGCCCAGCATCTGCAGCACCACCACCGCCCACAGCCACGGCATGATCGGGAACAGGAAGGGGGTCATGGCGCCGATCACGGCGAACCAGATCAGCACCCGGCGGGTGCCGAGCCGGTCCATCAGCGCGCCGCCATGGATGGAAAAGACCATGGTCGGAAGGTGGCGGACGCCGAGGATCACGCCGATCATCAAGGGCGAGGCACCGAGATGAATCGACCACAGCGGCAGAAGCACGGTGACGACGTTGTTGACGGAGTTGCCGAAGGTGCCGGTGGCGTAGACCGCGAGCTGGGTGCCCAGCGGGATGGCGATCTCTTCCCCTTGGCCCTCAGCGCCGGCCCTTGGGCCGTCGTGTCCGCTCATGACTTGACCGCTTCGGGGTGTCGGACGGCGATCCATAGGCCGATCGCCACCAGCATCGCCAGTAGGCCGCCGCCGGTGAGATAAAAGGCCGCGTGGAGCCCCCAGGCCTCGGCGATGGCGCCCATGAGCACCGGGAGGACAAGCGCCGTTACCCGGTTGCCGGTCGCGCGCAATCCGATGGCCATGCCCTGGGTTCCGGCGCTGACGGCATTGGACAGGGTGGAGTACATGATGGGCTGGGATCCCCCTTGGGCGAGGCCGCGAACGGCGATGGCAAGGGCGAGCAGGATCAGCGTGTCACCAAAAATCGGCGTCGCGTAGATCAGCAAGACCGAGACGAAGACCAGGCCGAGAAACGCCCAGACCGGATGGACCACGCGGGTCAGCCGCGCCGCGCCCAAGGTGCCCGCCGCCGCGCACACCTGGGAAATGGTCACGAACAGGCCGATCACGGTGGCTTGAAGCCCGATCTCCTTGAGGTAGACCAGGTAGAATGACATTTGCAGGGCGCCCGTCGACAATCTGATCGACGATACCATCACGACGAAGGCCACCGTCGGGATCACCAAGAGCCCCGCGGCGCCCAGGTAATCCGATAGGCGGGGTTTGAGATCGGAAATGCGGAAGCTCGGGCGCGCACTTGTTTCGGGCGCTTCGCCCAGCTCGGCGGCAGGCAGCGCGCGGACGGCGATCCAGAACAATGCGCCCATCAGGCCGATCACGACGAACGACACCCAGGGCGGCGCCAAATCCCAAAGGGCGCCGGCGGCGAGGGGCGCGAACATCACGCCGACCCGCGCGAAGAAGGAGAACCGGCCGACCATGGCAGGATCGTTCTTGCCCACGGTTACCGCCAGCGCCTGGGCCCCCATCCAGGTCATCGACAGCACCATGCCGAGACCCATTTGCAGGACCAGAAGCGCCGGAAACCACGAGGCGAGGGCGAAGAAGGGCGGCATCGCGGCACAGGCGGCGCCCATCATGACGAGGACCATGCGGATGCCGAACCGGTCCATCAGAACCCCGCCGTGGATGGCGAAAACCGACGGCAGCACGGCCTTGGCGCTGACCAGGATGCCGATCTCCAGCGGTCCCAGGCCCTGCATGATGCCCCACAGCGGGATGATGAAGCTGATCAGTTCCGATTGGCTGTCGGTCAACAACCCGGTGGCATAGGTGAGGTAGCGGGCGCGCTTCGACGGCGGCGGCCGGCCCAAAGCCGTGTCCGCGCGCGCGGCGCTCATCGGTCGGTTTGCCATGACGCTGCCCCGGACCGCGAATCCCGGTCGGGCGGGGCGAGAGCGTGACGGACCCAGGGGCAGGCCATGAACGGGAATTCCTTATGGGGCTTGAAAAAACCGAGGCGCTGACGGCGCCGATCTCTCCCGGCCCGCGCCGCTATTGTAATCTCCCCCTTCAAGCCCTGCCAAGCGCCGCCGCCCCGGGATCTCGTTACCGTCCGGTGAAGGCCTCGCCGCGGGCGACCAGCACGGCGATCACGGCGACCATGAGGAGCAAGCCGCCGCCGATGATGACGAAGCTCGTCGCGACGCCGACGGCCTCGGCCACGAAACCCATGACCACGGGCAGCACCACCGCGCCGAGCCGGTTGCCGGTGGTCCTAAGCGCCACGCCCCGCGCCTGGGCTTCCGCGTCGAGCGCCCGGGAAATCACCGAAAAGGTCGCCGGGTGCAAGAGCCCGTGGGCGGAGCCGCGCAGGATCTGGGCGGCGCCCAGCAGCGCGATGATGCCGCCCAACAGCGGGGTCAGCGCCATCATGGCGATGGTGAGCACGGTGAAGACCACCAGGATCCAGTGCGCCGGGAAACGGCGCATCAGCGGCGCCGCCAGAAGGGAACCGAACGCCCCGGTCACTTCCGCGCAGGAGATCAGCGCGCCGATCACCGTCGCCTGGAGGCCGATTTCCGTGAGATAGGTGATGTAGAACGAGGCCTGGATGGTCGACGGCGTGTGGCGCAGGAGGGCGATGGCGATGCCCAGCGCCACCGGCGGCAGCGCCATCAGCGCCAGCACCTCCCTATATTCGGAGAGCCTGGGCAGCAGATCACGCCAGCCGGGCCCGGCCTCGGCCGCGGGCGTCGATTGGGGCCGCGGCTTTAGCCCTTGGTTCTCCGCCCAATGGGGCACCAGGGCGGTGGAGGCGAACAGCACCAGCCCGGAAAGCGTGCAGGCGGCAAACGCCCCCCAATGTCCGGTCAGGTCCCAGATCAGCCCGATCACCGTGGGGGCGCCGATGCTGCCGACCCTTGATGCGAAGGAAAACATGCCGAGATAATGGGGATCGCCGCGGCCGATGCGGGCGATCAGGGTCTGTGCCCCGATCCAGGCCAGGTTGCCCAACAGCCCGGTCATCATCTGCAAGGCGACCAGGGCGGGAAACCAGGGGCTCAACGGGTATAAGGGAACCAGGGCGGTCGAGACCAGGGTGAACACCATCATCATCCGCCGGGTCCCCAGCCGGTCCATTAGCACCCCGCCGTGGATGGCTAAAAGGAACGGCAGAATCGACCGCGCGCCGATCATGATGCCGATCTGGGCCGGCGTGGCCCCCAGGGTCACCGCCCAAAGGGGCACGATCAGGGTCATGAAATCGGCATTGATATTGGCCGCCAAGCCGGTGCCCAGCACCGGGTAATAGGCCCGCGCCGGGACCTTGTGCGGCCCGGTGCCTTGGGTGCCGCTAGCCGCCACGGACCGCCTCAAGAGCCGTCGTCGGGGGCAAGGCGCGTCACCAGGCCGAGGCCTAAAGTCATCACCAGGAGCACGCCGCCGAGCAGGGAGAAGCTCGTCTCGATGCCGGCGGTACCGGCGATGATGGCGCCGGCGCTCCTGGTGATCGGCAAAGAGGGGTGTCGCCCGCTATTGGCGCGGTATGCGCCAGGTTGCTCAGCCGGCCGCGGCGACGGCGCGGCTCGCCATCACGCCGATCAAATGCGCCCGGTATTCGGCGCTGCCATGGATATCGGAATTAAGTTCGTCCGGCGGGAGGCTGATGCCGTCCAGCGCTTGGGCCGAGAAATCGCTGCTCAAGGCCGATTCCATCGCCGCCACGCGGAAGACGCAGGCACCGGCGCCCGTCACCGCGACCCGAACGCCGCCGCCGGTCTCGGCCACCATGACGCCGACCAGGGCAATACGGGACGCAGGCTGCGGGAACTTGGAATAGGCGGCCCTTGACGGGACCGGGAAACTGACGGCGGTCACGATCTCGTCGGCCTCGAGGACGGTTTCGAAGATGCCGGTGAAGAAATCGTCGGCCGCGATGGTGCGCTTGTTGGTCTCGACCGTTGCGTCGAGGGCAAGCACCGCTGCCGGGTAATCGGCCGCGGGGTCATTGTTGGCGACGGCGCCGCCGATGCTGCCCGAGTTGCGCACCTGAGGATCGCCGATCATCTCCGCAAGCGCCGCCAAGGCCGGTATCGCCTCCCTCACCTCGGCGGACGAGGCAACATCGGCATGGCGGGTGGTGGCGCCGATGGTCACGGTGCCGCCGTCGACCTTTATGCCCGAGAGT
>JAPUGG010000276.1 GCA_027292975.1 Alphaproteobacteria bacterium
AGCGTCGACTTGCCCGAGCCCGAAAGCCCCATGAGCACGCAGATCTCGCCCGCCTCGATGGCGAGCGAGGCGCCGGCCACGCCGAGCACGTTGCCGGTCGCTTCCAGGATCGCCTGGCGCTCGGCGCCGCCGTCCAGGAGCGCCAGCGCGGGCCCCGGGTCCTTGCCGAAGATCACGTCGACGTCGCGGAACTCGACCGCCGGCATGGCCTACTTTCCCCGTGCCTTCGTGCCGCGCTGCTTGCACACACGGTCGAGCAGAATGGCGACGATGACGATGGCGAGCCCGGCCTCGAAGCCCTTGGCGATGTTCACCGTGTTGAGCGCGCGCACGACCGGTTTTCCAAGCCCATCGGCGCCGACCAGTGCCGCGATCACCACCATGGAGAGCGACAGCATGATGCATTGGGTCACGCCCGCCATGATGGTCGGCATGGCGTGCGGCAACTCCACCTTCCAGAGAAGCTGGCGCTTGGTGGCGCCAAAGGACTCGCCGGCCTCGATCAGCGGCTTGGGCACGGAGGAAATGCCCAGGTGCGTGAGCCGGATCGGCGCCGGAAGGGCGAAAATCACCGTCGAGATCAGGCCCGGCACCACGCCGAGGCCGAAAAGGATCAGGGTCGGGATCAGATAGACGAAGGTCGGAATCGTCTGCATCAAATCGAGTACGGGGCGAAGCGCCGTGTAGAGCCGGGGCCGGTGCGCCGCCGCGATGCCGACGGGAATGCCGACCAGCATGCACAGGAAGGTGGCGAAGACCACCAGCGCCAGAGTCTCGATGGTCTGCTCCCAATATCCCAGGTTGACGATCAGCAGGAGCGAGCCGGCGACCATCAAGGCAAGCCGCCAGGAACGGTGCAACCCATAGGCCAGCGCCGCGAAAATCGCTACCAACAGGAGCGGTGGCAGCCACTGCAGGACGTCGATCAGCCCGTTGATCGTGAAACCGAGCACGTCGGATATGAAGTCGAAGAACCAGGCGGCGTTGTCGTTCAGGAACTCGACCAACGATTTGATCCAAGCCCCAAGCGGAATCTTATTCTCCGTCAGCCAGTCCATGGCCGTTCCCCATCACATATACCCCGGCAACGGGAAACGGCCAGATCACTGTCGATCTGGCCGCCCCCTGCTTACGGATAAAGGCTAAAGCCCTAGGTGCTTCTTGACCGCCGCGAGGCCTCCTGCGCCGCCATCGACCGTTTCCACGCCCGCGAGCCAGCCGTCCAGAACGCCGGCATTCTTCTTCAGCCAAGCCGCCGCTGCTTTATTGGGCTCTACCCCATCGTTGAGGATCGCGCCCATGATCTCGTTCTCCATCGCCAGCGAGAACTTCAGGTTCTTGAGCAGGCGCCCGACATTCGGGCATTCCTGGCCATAGCCTTTGCGGACGTTCGTGTAGACGGTCGCGCCGCCGAAATTCGGCCCGAACCAGTCGTCGCCGCCGGTCAGATAGGCCATATCGAAATTGGCGTTCATCGGATGGGGTTCCCAGCCGAGGAAGACCACCGGTTTCTTGCGTTTCACCGAGCGGGCGACCTGAGAGAGCATGCCCTGCTCGGAGGATTCGACCACCTCGAAGCCCTTCAGGCCGAAGGCGTTCTTGTCGATCATGTCCTGGATCAGGCGGTTGCCGTCGTTGCCCGGCTCGATTCCATAGATCTTGCCGTCCAGCTTATCCCGGAACTTCGCGATGTCGGCGAAATCCTTCAAGCCGCCGCTGGCCACGTAGGCGGGCACGGCCAGGGTGTATTTGGCCCCTTCCAGGTTGACTCCCAGGACTTCGACCGAGCCATCGTCGCGGTAGGGCGCGATGTCGCCTTCCATGGTCGGCATCCAGTTGCCGAGGAAGACGTCGATGTCCTTGTTTTTCAGGCTCGCATAGGTCACGGGAACCGAAAGCAACTGGGCCTTGGGCTGGTAGCCAAGACCCTCCAGAACCACCGAGGTGGCCGCCGTGGTCGCCGTGATGTCCGTCCAACCGACGTCGGAGAAAATGACCTGCTTGCATTCGGCCGGGTCCGCGCCCTGGGCCGGCCCGGCGAGCAAGCCTACGGAGATCGCGCCAAGCGCGACCAGTTTCTTGATCGACATGTTCCTTTCGCCTCCCTTGTGACGACCGTTCAGCCCCCGCTTCCCCGCGGCCGGGCCCGGTCCTTGTGCTCGTTCGATCTCGCGTGGGGCGGCTCGCGCGCGCCCGCCGACCCCGATTCAACGCCGGAACCGGCGCCAAGATCAACGACGAATTGCGCCATGGCGATCGGTGAGGCCGGACAAGGTTCAGATTCCCGGCATTTTTTGGATGCGCGCGCGTTCCTCCGCGAATAGGGTCAGGCATGGATCAGACCTTCGATTACGTGATCGTCGGCGCCGGCTCGGCCGGATGCGTGCTGGCCAACCGCCTCAGCGAGGACGCGGGCACGAGCGTGCTGCTGCTCGAGGCGGGGGGCAGCGAGCGCAGCATCTTCATCCAGATGCCGACCGCGCTCTCGATCCCCATGAACATGAAGCGCTACAACTGGGGCTTCGAGACCGAGCCCGAGCCCTATCTGACCGGCCGCCGCATCCACTGTCCGCGCGGCAAGGTGCTGGGCGGCTCGTCGGCGATCATCGGCATGGTCTACGTGCGCGGCCACGCCCGCGAC
>JAPUGG010000277.1 GCA_027292975.1 Alphaproteobacteria bacterium
TGTGCCCTGCTCTGGGTGCTGGTAGTGGCCGAGATCGCCGCGGCGCAGACCTATTCCAGCGAGCGGCATGAGTTCCACCTGGCCACGATAGCGCAGGGTCTCTCGCATCCTTGGAGCCTGGCCTTTCTGCCGAACGGCGACATGCTCGTCACCGAACGCATCGGCCGCCTGCGGATCGTGAGTAACGGAGAGCTCGACCCGGCGCCGATATCCGGTGTGCCCGAAGTCGGTTTGGGTGGTCAGTCCGGCCTGCTCGACATCGCTTTGCATCCGCAGTTCGCGGAGAACCGCCTGATCTACTTGTCCTACACGGCTGCCGGCGAGGGCGGCAACGGAACAGTGGTCGCCCGTGCCCGCTTCGCCGAAAATCGGCTCGTCGACCTCGAGACGCTCCTCGAGGTGCAGCCAAGAGCCCCGTGGGGCCGGCACTTCGGCTCGCGGTTCTTGTTCGGGCGCGACGGTTATCTCTACATCACTTTTGGTGAGCACGGCGACTCGGACCGCGCGCAGGATCTGTCCGATCTCGCCGGATCGGTCATCCGGATCACGGACGACGGCCGGGCGCCATCCGACAATCCCTTCATCGATCGCCCGGAGGCGCGACCCGAAATCTACACCTACGGCAACCGCAACCCACAGGGTTTGACCCTGCACCCGGAAACTGGACAGATCTGGGAAGTCGAGCACGGCCCGAAAGGCGGCGACGAGATCAACCTCCTAACCCCGGGCACGAACTACGGCTGGCCGGTGATCACCCACGGCCGCAGCTACGCCGGGCTTCAGATCGGCGAGGGCACAGAGAAACCCGGCATGGCGCAACCGCTCCGGTTCTGGACGCCCTCCATCTCGCCCTCCGGCATGGCGTTCTATACCGGCGATGACTTCCCGTCGTGGCGCGGAAACCTGTTCCTGGGGGCGTTGACGGGCCGTGCCCTCGTCCGCCTCGAGCTCGACGGCACGACGGTCGTGCACGAGGAACGATTGCTCTTGGACTATGGCCAGCGCATTCGCGACGTGCGCCAGGGACCGGACGGGCGCCTCTATCTGCTCATGGATGCCTCGAACGGTGCACTGCTGCGCCTGGATCCGGCGCCTTGAGCCGGTGAGGAAATCGGATAGTACGATCCGTTTTGCGATGACCGTGAGATCCTTTACCAGACCCCGTGTTCTTCTTATTTCCGCCGTCTCGGCCGTCGTATGGTTGCTCTGGCCGTGGCCGGGTGCGGCTGCGGACATTAGCGAGACGATTGAGCTGTGCACGGCCTGTCATGGGAAGGCGGGGCGGCCGAGCAAGCCTGATATGGGGGTGATCCGGGGCCAGGAGTTCTATTATCTCTATGTGCAGCTCAAGGACTACAAGGCGGGCCGGCGCCATAACGAGATCATGACCAGCATCGTGGCCGAGCTGAGCCGGGAAGAGTTGAAGGCGCTGGCGCAGTATTTTTCCGAGCAGAGCTGGCCGGCCAACGATTTCCGGTCGACCGCCGAGGAGGTGGCGCGCGCCGAGCGCGCGGCGATTTCGGGCATGTGCGTGCAATGCCACTTGGGCGGTTACGAGGGCAACAGCGGCGTACCGCGCCTGGCCGGCCAGCAGCCTGACTATCTGGAACGCACCATGCTGGAGTACCGCGACAAGATCCGCCTCAATTCGCACGCCAAGGTGACGCTCTTGGGGACCTATGACGACGCCGACATCCGGGCCATGGCTCGCTACCTGGCCGGACTGTAAGACACCGCCACCCGGTGCGCCGCCTAAGAGGGCACCCGAAACGTCCGCTTTAAGGGGTAAAGCAGACCTAATCAGTTCGAAAGCGGACATTCCCGGCTCTGATGTCCGCTTACGGGGGTAAAGCGGACGCTCGGGCTACCCCTCCGCATGTCTGCTTATAGCCGAGACTGTTGAAGAACTCTGACCGCGACAGTCATGGCGCAACGAATGATTCAAGATCGCAATCTCAGTGAACCATTCTTGCTCGTATGAGGCGCGGCGCGAATCAGTCTTGCGTTCGAATGACCCGAAAATAGTTCTTCAACAGTCTCAGCCAACAGCGGACATTCGCGATGTCGGCGGAGGAAGCCGTCTACCGCTTGGTCGCTACGGCACGTTCCAATTGGCCGAAGTCGCGGTGCCCCGAAACCTGTCTCTGAAAATCCTGAGCCTGATTGATGATCTGCGACCAAGACCTGCTCCGGCGTAGGCCGGGGAAATCGACGGCTAGGTGAAAACGACAGGAGGCGTGTGTCTGAATGGCGGAAAATCTGGCAAAATGGCCTTCCGGACGAGGGCCGATCGCCAAAAACAGGCCATCGGATGGCTGCGGAAGGGATGCCGTTCCCTTGGCGGTGGAACGGTAGTACGATTTCCACGGATTTGGATGTCATCTGGGGAATGTCGGTTCAAGCGATTCCCCTGGCGAAATACCCGTGGCATCTGGGCTTCAGGAGACGCAGCACATACAATAGCGCCCGATTCCGGTGTGGTCGGGCATCCAGGGGTCTTGGTATCACAAGGCACGGTCGATCGATCATGAGTGTTGCCGCGCTTCCTTTTTCGGTCATAGGTGCCACATTCTGTGCATTGGCGGCGGCCGATGTCGCCTCCGCGCAGACGTTCTCCAGCGAGCAGCATGAATTTCGCGTGGTGACGGTGGTGCGTGGTTTGGTGCATCCTTGGAGCCTGGCCTTCCTGCCCAACGGCGACATGCTGGTCACCGAACGTGTGGGCCGGCTGCGGATCATCCGGAACGGAGAGTTGAGCTCCTCGCCGGTGCCCGGCGTGCCCGAAGTCGCGCTGGGCGGCCAAGGCGGTTTGCTCGACATTGTGTTGCATCCCAAGTTTGCGGAAAACCGTCTGATCTTTCTTTCCTATGCCGGCGCTGGCGAGGGCGGCAGCGGTACCGAGGTTGCCCGAGCGCGCCTGGTCGACGATGCGCTCGTCGATCTCGAGAGAATCCTCGAGGTGCGCCCAAAATCACTGGGCGGGCGGCATTTTGGCTCCCGGCTGCTGTTCGGGCGGGACGGCTACCTCTACGTCACGGCGGGGGAGCGGGCCAGCCGGGACCGCGCGCAGGATCTGGGCGACCTAGCCGGGTCGATCATGCGGATTACGGACGATGGCGGAGTTCCGCCCGACAATCCCTTCGTCGACCGCCCCGGCGCCCGGCCGGAGATTTACACCTACGGCAACCGCAACCCGCAGGGCCTGGCAATGCATCCGGAGACCGGGCAGATCTGGGAAGCCGAGCACGGC
>JAPUGG010000278.1 GCA_027292975.1 Alphaproteobacteria bacterium
GCGTGTTGCAGCCCGGGATAGACGATGAGATCCTTCACGACATCGTTCAGCTTTACCGTTAGCGTATGGGCAAATGGGCGCTGTGGCCTGCCCCCATTGATTGGTCCAGTTTCTATGTTAGTCCAAAAGTGTTCCAGGGAAGGCTTGGTCCGACCGTAGTCCACTTGCCTCATGTCCGCTTACATGAGGGTCTTTCTGTCAAGGCGGATTTTTGCATCGGTTTCATTTCGTCGTCGCGATTTTTCATGGGCGTGGTGTTGGGCGGGTTTTGCCAAGGGGTCCAGGTCTCGTGCGAGGATCGCATCAACTTCTATCCGGCAGCTCCGATCCGGCTTGCCACAATGCACCCTGCCCGGCGCCCATGATGCCGATTGTCCGGTGGGCCGGGAAATCGCCGCACTCAGGCCCGCCTGGATGCGGGCATCGCCAGCCGGCGGCTGGTGATGAGAGCACTTTCCGGCACCGGCCGGAGGCTTAGAATTTTCGCCACATATCAAGCGGCGGAAGAAAATATTCCTTAGAATTGGAATCCTTTAACACTGCAACGATATCCGCAGATATCGAAATGCGACTTTCTTGGGCCTTGCTTTTTACGGTGCCATGGCTCGTTTTTGAGGGAAATATTAAAATATCATCAGTCTCAACATTTATACCTGCGCCTGGTGATAGGTACAATGATGGCTCCAAAGTACCGTCGGTGAAACTTTTCTTTTGAAGAAGTCCTGGAATAAATTCATTTTGGTTATATCCCAAAAATGGCTCCAGTATGATATCTCCCGAATCTTTTGGCACCTTGAGATAGTAAACCGCTGTGATGTGAGACTGCAAATGCTTATGAAATTGAATATCTTGTTGATTAGTAGTCACTGTTGCCCATGATCTAGTATAATAAAAGTCGAAAACATTATCGGCAACTTTTAGCGTCTCACGATATGTTTCGACTTGATTCGAAATCTCCTTAAATAGATTTTCGAATGATTTTCTAACATGTAGGAACTCGAAACCGCTTACATCTCCTGTCCACGCGGTTTCATTTTTTTTATGATCAATATTCTCCTTTTTATAATCTTTTGTTATCTCTTTTAGGAGCTCTACACGATATGACTCTGCCAAGCCAAGCTTGGATTTATAGGCCGTCAAAGGGAAAAAATTTGATAGGTCTGCCACAGATTCTTCCCCCATTTCAGGCACAGAAACCTCAGGCGAACCTGCCTGGCCCAATCGCAACGACAACGAATCCGATAGGTCCCAAGTAACTCGGTTTCCATGGTGATGTTAGCCAAATTGCGCCGCCACTGGAATGGTTTTCCTTCACAGCCTTCCGGATCGACCGATTTTTGTCGGTTGGTGGTGTCCAGAATCCCATTCGGCCCGTATTTTCCGCCATCCAGACGCACCTCTCCCGTCGTTTCTACCTGGCCGTTGCCGGTTTGTTAACCAGGTGCCGGGGATCATGGGGCCATGAACGCGTTGAATGCCCCCAGGCCTCTATGGCGTGCCCCTTTGATCAAGGCGGCGGCGGCCCTCGCGCTGTTGTGCTGGGTGGCGAACCCGGCCGCCGCGCGAACCGTCACCATCACCATCACCGGCGCCGATTGCAGCCGTCTGGTCGCCCATGTCCCGGCTTTGGGCGTGGAATACGCGCCCGGTGTCGATGTGCGGGGCCGGCCGGTCGCGCCCGCGGACCTCGGCGGCCGGCCCAAGATGAAGTTTCCCGACACCATCGAGATCCCGGTTTATCTGGATGGATTACCCGCCAATTCAAACCTCTGGAAACTGGACGACGCGAAGGTCGGAACGGTGGCGATCCGCGTCGAGGACGGCCGCGCCTGGTTCAACGGCCAACCGCTGACCTCCGATGAGCACCACGCCATGGCGCGGGCGTGCCAGAAGCTGGGGCCCTCTGGGTCGCTCTGATAAGCCGGGAGCTCCTTCGCGCATTGCAGTTTCCAGGGGCATTGCCTAAAGTCGGTCGGCCGCGCCCACCGGGATGCGGAACCGGCAGCCAAGGACGGCGGGACGAATGCGCCTCAGCAGTTTTTACCTTCCCACCCTCAAGGAAACCCCCAAGGAAGCGGAGATCGTCTCCCACCGCCTGATGCTGCGCGCCGGCATGGTGCGCCAAATGGCGGCCGGCATCTATTCCTGGCTGCCCTTGGGCCTCAGGGTCTTGCGCAAGGTGGAGGAGATCGTCCGCCAGGAGCAGGATCGGGCGGGGTGCCAGGAAATGCTGATGCCGACCTTGCAGCCGGCGGAATTATGGCAGCGCTCGGGCCGCTACGACGATTACGGCCCGGAAATGCTGCGCATCACCGACCGCCACGATCGTGGACTGGTTTACGGCCCCACCAACGAGGAAATGCTCACCGATATTATCGCTTCCACATTGCGTAGCTACCGCGATCTGCCCAAGGCTCTCTACCACATCCAGTGGAAGTTCCGTGACGAGGTCAGGCCGCGCTTCGGCGTCATGCGGGGTCGCGAATTCCTCATGAAGGATTGTTATTCCTTCGATCTCGACAAGGAGGCCGCGCGCCATTCCTACAACAAGATGTTCGTCGCCTACCTCAAGACCTTTAAGCGCATGGGGCTCGACGCCATCCCCATGGAAGCCGACACCGGCCCCATCGGCGGCGATCTTTCCCACGAGTTCATCGTTCTCGCCGAGACCGGCGAAAGCGCGGTGTTCTGGGATGCCGATTTCAAACCCATGGATTTAGAGGTGATCGATTACGACGATCACGAGAAGCTGGACGCGGTAGTACAGGGCTGCATGCAAATCTACGCCCGCACCGAGGACCGCCACGACCCGGCGGCCTTTGAGGCCCAGGTGCCGAAATCCCGCCGACGCCGGGGGCGCGGCATCGAGGTCGGCCAGCTGTTCTATTTCGGCACCAAGTATTCCGAACCCTTGGGCGCCAAGGTGACCGGGCCCGAGGGCGCGGAGATCACCGTCGAGATGGGGTCCTACGGCATCGGCGTCTCGCGCCTGGTGGGGGCGATCATCGAGGCGAGCCATGACTCCGGTGGCATCATCTGGCCCGATTCTGTGGCGCCCTTCGACCTGGCGCTGATCAACCTGCGCGCCGGCGACGCCGATTGCGACGCGGCTTGCGAGGATATCCATGGCAAGCTCGAAGAGGCCGGCGCCGATGTGCTTTACGACGACCGCAATGAGCGGCCCGGTGTCAAGTTCGCCGATGCCGACCTGGTGGGTCTTCCCTGGCGCTTGGTGATCGGCCCGCGCGGCCTTAAGGAGGGGAAGGTCGAGCTCAAGCGCCGGGATGGCAGCGTGGATGACGACGTGACCCTGGACCAGGCCTTGGCCCGGTTGACGGACGCGGTGGCGGGCTGAGGCGGCGCCATGGCCTTTAACACCTTCGAGCGAATGGTCGCCTTTCGTTACCTGCGGGGGCGCAAGCGGGAAGGCTTCATTTCCGTGATCACCGGGTTTTCCCTGGCCGGCATATCCCTGGGCGTGGCCACCCTGATCATCGTCATGGCGGTGATGAACGGCTTTCGCCAGGAGCTGCTCACCCGCATCCTCGGCGTGGGCGGCCACATCA
>JAPUGG010000279.1 GCA_027292975.1 Alphaproteobacteria bacterium
TATGGCTTGCTGTTGCTGCTGGGCCGGCGCGGCCCGCTCGGGGCCTGGCTATACGATGTCTTCGGGATCACCGTCGCCTTTACCTGGGAGGGCGCCGTGGTGGCCTCCGCGGTGATGGCCTTTCCGTTGATGGTGCGCGCCATCCGCCTGTCCATCGAGGCGGTCGACCAGGGCTTAGAGTCCGCCGCCAGGACGCTGGGCTCGACGCCTCTCGGCGTCTTCTTTTCCATCACCCTGCCGCTTGCCTGGCCCGGCATCCTCACCGGCATGGTGCTGGGCTTCGCGCGGTCGCTCGGCGAATTCGGCGCCACCATCACCTTCGTCTCCAACATCCCCGGCGAGACCCGCACCCTGCCCTTGGCCTTGTTCGGCCTGACCCAGGTCCCGGGCAACGAGGGCGCGGCATTGCGGCTGGTCGTCCTCTCCACCATGTTAGCCTTCGTCGCCTTGGTCGGCTCCGAGTTGGCGGCGCGGCGTATCCGCGCGCGGATGGAGGGCTAGGCCATGCTCGAGGCTCGGGTCACCAAGGTGCTGGGCGAATTCCGCCTGGAGGCGGAGTTGACCACGGGATCGGGCCGGGTGACGGCGCTGTTCGGCCCGTCGGGAGCCGGCAAATCGACCCTGGCGGCCTGCCTCGCCGGCCTGATCGACCCCGACCGGGGGCGGGTCAGCCTGGACGGGGTCGAGCTTTTCAATTCCGAGAACGGCACCCGCGTGGCGCCGGAACGCCGGCGCATCGGCTTGGTCTTCCAGGATGCCCGACTGTTTCCCCACCTATCGGTCAAAGGCAACCTGGAATACGGGCTCAGCCGCACGCCCTCCATCGAACGCAGGGTCGATTTCGACACCGTGGTCGCCCTGCTGGATCTAAAGGCCTTGCTGTCCCGCAGGCCGCGCACCCTATCGGGCGGCGAAAAGCAGCGCGTCGCCTTCGGCCGCGCCGTGCTCACCAGCCCGAGGCTTTTAATCATGGACGAGCCGCTGGCCTCCCTCGATGCCTTGCGCAAATCCGAAATCCTTCCCTTCATCGAACGGCTGCGCGACGAGCTGGCGATTCCCATCATCTATGTCAGCCACGTCATCGAGGAAATCCTGCGCCTCGCCGACGATGTCGTGGTCTTTTCCGACGGCAAGGTGGTCCGCGCGGGGCCAGCGGTGGAGACGCTCAACGCCACGGCCGTCGTTCACGGCGCCGATGGCGATCCCGCCTCGGTCATCGAGGCGGTGGTCGAAGCCGAAGACCCCGGCGACGGGTTGACCGCGCTTGCCTTCGGCGGGCATCTCATTTACGTGCCGGCGATTGCCGGCCAGGCCGGGGACCGCATCCGCCTGCGTATCCGTGCCCGGGACGTGGCGCTGGCACGTTCCAAGCCCCACGACATAAGTGTTCTCAACATCCTGGCGGGCCGGATCACGGAAATCTCCGCCGGCGGGATTGGGCACACCGACGTCAGGCTGGATATCGGCGGCGGGCTTTGGGCGCGTATCACCCGGCGCTCGGCCAATGAACTGGCACTGCGGGTCGGCCAAGAGGTTTACGCCCTGATCAAGTCGGTCGCCATCGACCGTGGAGGAACCGGGGCCGGGGGCCGATCCGAGGAACCAAGGAATAAAGGATAGGGAGGAAACCACTTCAATGGCGTTGTTGATCAAAGCGGGCCGTGACCCGGCGGAAAACTGGATCAAGGCCATCGCCGCCGACCTTCCCGACCTTGAATTTAGGGTCTGGCCCGATACCGGCGACCGCGATGAGGTCGAGTTCATCATCGCCAACCGGATGCCGCCGGGCGAATTCGCGTCCTATCCCAATCTGAAATTCGTGGCTTCGACCAGCGCCGGTGTGGACCGCCTGCTGGCCGACCCGGACTTGCCGGCCGATGTCCCCATCATCCGCTCCGTCAACACCCAGCGCGCGGCGACCATGTGCGCCTGGGTCTGTTACCAGGTGATCGGGCACCACCGGCGGTTCGCCCGCTATGGCGAACAGCAGGCCAAGCAAATCTGGGAATTCGTGCACTATGCCCCACCGGACGAGGTCGGGATCGGAATCATGGGGCTGGGCACCCTGGGCGGGGCGGTGGCGCGGACCCTCAAGGGATTGATGTACGACGTCGCCGGCTGGAGCCGCTCCGCCAAAACCATGGACGGCATAAAGTGTTTCGCCGGCGCCGATCAGCTGGGCGCCTTCCTCGGGCGCTCGGAGATCGTGGTCTCGGTCCTGCCGGGCACTGCGGAGACCACCGACCTGCTCAACCGCGAGACCCTGGCCAAGCTGCCCGCGGGCGCCTATATCGTCAATTGCGGGCGCGGCAACCTGATCGACGAGGACGCCTTGATCGAGGCCATGGATTCAGGCCATGTCGCCGGCGCCGCGCTCGACGTCTTCAAGACCGAGCCCCTGCCCAAGGATCATCCTTTCTGGACCCATCCCAAGGTTTTGGTGAGCCCGCATTATTCTTCCAACGGCGGCGCCAAGCACGGGGTCGGCGTAATCGTCGAAAACATCCGCCGGGCGCGCGCCGGCGAGCCCCTCGCCGAAATGGTGGACAAGCAGGCGGGCTACTAGGGAACACTCCTTCCTTGGCCAGGTGGAGGCCGTGCTGTTAACATCGCGGTGCTAAGATCGGCGGTAAGAGGCTGGCCATGACCATCAAGCATGTGTTGGTGCCGTTATCGAGTGATGTGGACACGGTCAGCGCCTTGGGCGCGAGCTTCCTTATCGCACGGCAGTTCAACGCCCATCTGGACGCCACGTTCTACAAGTTCCCCTTGGGTGGCCCGGTCTCCCTTGACACGGTGGGCGATATTTCGGTCGAAGTCATCAGGGATCGCGCCGAGGCGGAAGACGATCAGGCCATGGCCGCCCAACAGCTGTTCAAGGCCGGGCTAGAGGAAAGAAGGATCGCCTATCATGACGCGCCGCTGCCGGCCACCACGCCGTCTGCTGCCTGGCGCGTGGTCTCGGAAGCGCCGTTTCAAGGGATAACGCGCCATGGGGGCGCCTTTGATCTCATCGTCGTCGGGCGATCCAAGCACGACTCCGCCCGGGCGCCCCAAGACATCATCCAAGCGGCATTGTTTAGAACCGGCCGGCCGGTGCTGGTGGCGCCGCCGGATCCTCCCAATACCATCGGGTCCACCGTGCTGGTGGGATGGAACCGCAGCCCGCAATCGGTCCGCGCCATCCTCGCGGCGTCGCCCTTCCTCGAACTGGCGCAAAAGGTGGTGGTGTTCTCGGTTGCGACGGGGGCCAAGCAAGGCCCTCCGGCGGCAGAGATCGGCAAACACCTCGACTGGCACAGGATCAGGAACGAGGTCGTGGAGGTCCCTCCCGACTACCGACCGGTGGGCGAACAGGTCCTCGAAGCGGCCGAAGCGCGGGGCGCCGACCTGGTCGTCATGGGGGCCTATTCCCACTCTCGGCTGAAGGAACTGTTGCTCGGCGGCGTGACCCAGCATGTCTTGGAGAACGCCACCTTGGCCGTCCTGATGATGCGCTGAGGCGGGGGGTCGGCGCGTTGATGGGAACCGAGGCGCCAAGGGGCCCAAGGTCTCCGACCGCTATGGACCGGAGTTGTTGGTCTCTCGTTGGGAGGCGCTGCTCCGGGCCCTAGCGCCGAAGCCGCAATAGACGGGGCCGCCCCCGGTTTTCTTCGGCGGCCGGAATAGGGCCGGTCCGAAGCCTACCCTCATCGGTATCGCGAGTGGATTTGAAGCCGTCGTTTCAACCAGTAATGAACCACCTGGACAAGGGCCCAGGGGGCGTACCTCAGGCACAAGGCGAGGATTGCCAAACGGTCGCCCGGGGTGCCGATCCGCCGGACCACGTGGAGAAGGACGAGCACCAGGGAAAATCGGTGTTCACGCCCGTTTTCGCCTTTTTTCGCCACGCCGGCCCAGAGGACATGCCGATCGCGCAAAATTCGCCGCAGGATCGCCGCTTCGTCTATTTTCGTTCCGGCGATGATATCGCCCAGACAGAGCGCGCGATAAATGTTCGAGGCGATGGCGATGACATGCACGCTGCCGGCGGATCGCGACATCTGGCCTTCATGCATGCGCCGGACATAAAGCGTGCTTGGCATTTTTACAATCTCACCGAACTCCGCCACCCGCAGGACAAGATCGATGTCCGAACCGTTCCTCAACGGACGGAGCGGAAACGCCCCCATGAGCGCCGATCGGCGATACATCATCGACACCGTGGCGAGTTCGGGAATAAACATCTCCAGCCTGCCGCCCGCCGCCCGCCAATTTCTCACGGGCAGAGATTTGCCGGCGGCGTTGATCTGGTGGAACGAGGCGGCGACGGCGGCGATGGTCGGGTTTGCAACCAGGAAATCCCGTTGGGCGCGGACCTTGTCGGGCAGCATGATATCGTCGCCGTCGAGCCAGCATATAAAGCTGCCCCGGGCGCGCTCGATCAGCCGGTTGCGCGCGCTGGCAACGCCTTGGTTGCGCTCCGCGCGGGTGAAACGGATGCGGCGGTCACGGGCGGCTAATTTCTCAACAATTTCGGTCGTGCCATCGGTGCTGCCGTCGTCATGGAGCAGGATTTCGATGTTGGAATAGGTCTGGCCTTGGGCCGAGCCAATGGCTTCGTGAACATAGGACGCCTGATTGAAAACCGGCATTAAAATGCTGACGAGCGGCTCCGCCGCCGCGTCGCGGGTTCCGTCATCCTGTGCCATTTCGCCCTCTCCCCCTCCCCCCCCTCCCCGGGGGACGGCCTGAACCGGCGCAAATTTGACGCAGTAATGAGAGACCGCCGCGCCCTTGTCAAATTCTCTCGGCCGGTCGATCGGTGGGGATGGGAGATCGGACTTGTTCCGCCGATCCCGGGTGGCCTAGAATGCGTCAGACGCCCAAGACCGACAATCCAGTACAATGACCGATGGCAACAACGCCATGACCGCATGCCAGTAGATTTCCCCGCCTCAAGGCCACGGGCGCTGCTCCTCG
>JAPUGG010000028.1 GCA_027292975.1 Alphaproteobacteria bacterium
CAGGTGAATGAACAACGAAAACTGTTGGGGTATATGCGCCCTGCGTTCGGTGGCGAGCGCTGCCGGATTCAGTTGCCTGAGTCGGAATGTCTCAAGGGACGGCATGTGGCTAATGCCCCACTGTTTAACGGCCCGTTGTACCTCATATGTTAACGACGAACACGCGCGACCAGTAACCATCTCGTTAACCCGGCGTGACAGACGGCCTCTGACGATCGCCGCCTGCGCGCCAGATTCGGCTGCCTGGGTGATGGTGGAAAGCCTTAGTCTCGGCGATAGTCTCTATTTGCGACCAAAGCCCTTGCGCCCTGTAAGCAGCGCCAATATTTCCTAAATTTGAGTGATGTCAGGCAACCCGAAAACTTCTGTTTCCCGCCGATCGGCAGAACAGCACCCGTATTGTGGCCGTTATATTCGGGAGGATAGATCATCATGAACTCGGCAAACGTAATACGTGTTACTGCTTCTCTGGTATTGCTATCTGTAAGTGCTTCGTCAGTAGCCTTGGCCGAAAAAATCATAACGGTGAAACCTGAATACGGCGGCGAGCTGAATTTCATTTTGCTCAAGCCCGATCACCCCAAAGCGGCGGTCGTCCTTTTTCCGGGTGGGAACGGAAATTTAAGATTGAACGACCATGGCGAAATACGTCGCCAATCTTTCCTGGTCCGTGACCGCGACGAATTCGTTGATCGGGGGTTCATGGTCGCCGTATTCAACCCGCCGTCCGGCATGGAGGATCTTCTTCGACCTTACCGCATGTCCGAAATGCATAGCCAAGATATCCGGGCCGTCGTTGAGCATTTGAAAGAGACGGCCAACGTGCCTGTCTGGCTGATCGGGCTCAGCCGGGGGACATACTCTGCCGCCAACGGGGCGATCCGGCTAAAGGGTTTGCTGAGCGGAATTATCCTTACCTCGACGCCCACGAAGAGCCGCAAGAAATACACCATCTACGCGACTCATCCCAATGGCGTCATCGACATGGAACTGGGAAGTATCAAGGTGCCTGTGCTGGTGGTCGCGAATAAGACGGATAGTTGTGCGGGCTCGCCGGCGTCCAACGCGGAGAAGTTGTCGAAAGCCTTCACAGTCGCGCCAAAGACCGCCCTTATAATCTTCGACGGTGAGGAAGAGACCAAGCAAGACAATTGCAGGTGGGTGAGCCAGCATCAATATAGCGGCTTCGAAGGAAAGGTCGTGGACGCCATCGCCGACTTCATCAAGGCGAGCGCCAAATAGGGGCCCGAGCAGTGAAGATCGCCACCTGGAACGTCAATTCGATCAGGGCGCGCCTGCCGCGCGTCCTCGAATGGCTGGACGGGGCCAAGCCCGACGTCGCGCTGTTGCAGGAGATCAAGACCGTCGACGAGGGCTTCCCGCGGCTCGAGATCGAGGATTTGGGCTATGACGTCGCCGTCGCCGGCCAGAAGACCTATAACGGCGTCGCCATCCTGTCACGCACGCCATTGGAGGACGCCACCTTTGGCCTGCCCGGCGACGATGCCGACGATCAGGCGCGCTACGTCGAGGCGGTGACGAGGCTGGACGGGCGCATGGTCCGAATCGCCTCGATCTATCTCCCCAACGGCAACCCGGTGGACACCGAAAAGTTCGCCTACAAGCTCCGCTGGATGGACCGTCTCAGGGACCACGCGCGGGCATTGCTGGCATTGGAAGAGCCGGTGGTGCTGGGCGGCGATTACAACGTCATCCCCGAAGACGGCGATGTCTGGGACCCCGACCGCTGGCGGGACGATGCGCTGTTCCGCATGGAGGTGCGCCGCAAATTCCGGGAGATCCTGAACCTCGGCTACGTAGAATCTTACCGCGCGCTGCATTCGGAATTGGGCCGCTATTCGTTTTGGGATTACCAGGGCGGGGCCTGGCAGAAGGACAACGGGCTCAGGATCGACCATCTGCTGCTCTCGCCCCAGGCCGCCGACCTCCTGGCGGCCTGCGAGATCGACAAGGCGCCGCGCGGCAAGGCCAAGCCGTCCGACCACACCCCGGTGTGGTGCGAGCTTGGGGCTCAGCCCCTCAGCAGGATGTGAAAGTCGAGGGCCGAGGGCTGCTTTCCCAATTCCGTCAATAGGAGCTCGATGCGGCCGCGGTGGTGGGTCTGGTTGTTGAACATATGGACGACCAGGCGGTCGGCCGGGTCTTGGTGGAAGTTCCCATCGCTATCCTTGTAGCGGAACTGGCTCGAGAGAAAGGCGATGGAAAGGCTCTCGATGAATTCCTCGATGCGTTCGTCCTCTTTCGCGCGCGCGTCCCTAAGGGCGGAGAAGTCGTCATGGAGCATCGATCCCCGCGGCGCGTTCTCCTCCGTTACGCCGGTGAATCGATTCATCCAGTCGCGGTCGACGATCAGGATGTGGTTGAATATCCCTAAGATACTTTCGCCGGTCTTGGGGTGCGCCTGGCTGAGCGCGTCTTCGGGAATCCCCGCGCAGAATGCGTAAAGGACGCGGTTGGCGATCCGGTTGTAGCGGCTGAATTGCAGAAGTTCCGTTAGCAGCGATGCGCTCACGGCCTCAGTGTCCCCCTCGTTGGAAACCGCCCGGCAATGTTATCAGATATCCGCGTAGGTGTGGGTTTCCGCCGCCGCGCCGGGATGGGTGACGGCGCCCTTGTGGGCCGGGCCCACTTGTTCGGCATATTTCCAGAGCGCGCCCGATTGATGGTTGGTCTTGCGCGGGGTCCAGGCCTCGCGCCGCGCCGCGAGTTCGTCGTCGGACAGTGCCACATCGAGGGTGCCCGCCTCCGCGTCCATGCGGATGATGTCGCCGTCGCGCAGCAAGGCTATGGGACCGCCCACGGCCGCCTCGGGACCGATATGGCCGACGCAGAAGCCGCGCGTCCCCCCGGAAAAGCGGCCATCGGTGATCAGCGCCACCTTGCCGCCCATGCCGCGGCCATACAGCGCCGCCGTGGTGGACAGCATTTCGCGCATGCCGGGGCCACCCTTGGGGCCTTCATAGCGGATGACGATGACCTCGCCGTCTTTGATCCCGTCGCCGACCACGGCGGCGAAGGCGTCTTCCTCGCAATCGAAGCAGCGCGCCGGGCCTTCGAAGGCGGGCCTCTCCATGCCCGCCACCTTGACGATGGCGCCGTCGGGCGCCAGCGAGCCCTTGAGGCCGACGACGCCGCCGGTCGGCGTGATCGGCGCGCTTGCCGGGCGCACCACGTCCTGGTCCTCGGGGAAGACGAGATCGGCGTGGTTCTCGGCCAGGGTCTTGCCGGTGACGGTGAGGCAATCGCCTTCAAGGAGTCCTTCGTCCAGCAGCGTCTTGATGACCACGGGCACGCCGCCGACGTCGAACAGGTCCTTGGCGACGTAGCGTCCGCTGGGCTTGAGATCGGCGATATACGGAGTTTCCTTGAAGATGCGCGCGACGTCGTCGAGCCGAAAATCGATCCCCGCCTCATGGGCCATGGCGGGAAGGTGCAGGGCGGCATTGGTGGACCCGCCCGTCGCCGCCACCACCTTGGCCGCGTTCTCCAATGCTTCGCGGGTGACGATGTCGCGCGGCCGGATGTTCTTTTCCAACAGCGCCATCACCGCCTCGCCCGAGGCCTTGGCGTATTCGTCGCGCGATTCATAGGGCGCCGGCGCGCCGGCCGAGCCCGGCAGGGCCAGGCCGATGGCTTCGGACACGCAGGCCATGGTATTGGCGGTGAACTGGCAGCCGCACGAACCGGAACCCGGGCAGGCCACGATTTCGAGCTCGTGCAGGTCCGCGTCGGACATATTGCCCGCGGCATGCTGCCCCACCCCTTCGAAGACATCGACCACGGTCACGTCCCGGCCCTTGAACCTGCCAGGCAAGATGGTG
>JAPUGG010000280.1 GCA_027292975.1 Alphaproteobacteria bacterium
GTTGATGGGACGGTCGACCTCGACCAGCAGGCCGGCCGCGCGCAGCGCCTCGATATGCTCGTGGAGGTCCCGGTATCCCCGCTTTGTTTTCATTTTCTGGCTCATCCCCTTGAAAGACGTCTTGGCGCGGTGCGGATCAGCGTGCCGCCGCCGCGGGCTCCGGCAAGACTACCTTGACCGGCCGCTTTTTGCCATGGGGCCGAGGCTCCGGTATCATCTGCGCGCCGCCGCCCCTTCCGCGGCCGCGCCATGCCGGGAAAGGAGCCATGGAGCTCGTCAACGAACTTCAGCGATTCCAATTCACCCGCCTCGCGCGCGGCGCCGAAGCCCGGGACGGGGCCGACGTGGTGGCCGGCCTCACGTCCAGCCCCAAGACCCTGCCCTGCAAGTATTTTTACGACGCCGCTGGGTCTCACTTGTTCGAGCAGATCTGCGAGACCCCGGAATATTACCCCACCCGCACCGAGCGCTCCATCCTCACCCGGCACGCCGGCGATATCGCGGCGTTGACCGGGCCCTGCGAGATCGTCGAGTTCGGCAGCGGAACCGCCAGCAAGACGCGGCTCCTGCTGGATGCCTACGCGGATGGCGCCAAGGAGGTGCATTTCGTCCCCATCGACGTTTCCGAGAGCGTTTTGAGAGAGAGCTCCCGGGACCTGGTGACCCGCTACGCTGCCCTTTCCATCCGCGGCTTTTCGGGCACCTACGAACAGGCGCTCGCGGCCCTGCATCCGGCCCCGGCGCCGGCCCGGATGTTCGTTTTCTTAGGCTCCACCATCGGCAATTTCCGCAATGCCGAACGCAGGGCCTTCGTGGCTCGAATCCGCGACGCCATGGCAACCGGCGACTATTTCCTGCTGGGCATCGACCGGCGCAAGGATCCCGCGATCATCGAGACGGCCTACAACGATTCCCAGGGCTTCACCGCGCGGTTCAACCTAAATATTTTGGCCCATCTCAACCGGCGGTTCCACGGCAACATCGTGATCGACAACTTCACCCATCGCGCCTTCTATGAGCCCAGGCGCTTTCAGATCGAAATGTGGCTGGAAAGCCGGGTGGCGCAACAGGCGGCCTTGGCCGACCTCGGGCTGTCGGTGGGCCTCGCCCGGGGCGAGTCCATCCGCACCGAGATATCGAAGAAATTCGACCCCGTGGATCTCGCGGCTGAGTTTACCGCCATGGGCTTAGGCCAAGTGGCGCTCTGGTCCGACCACAAGCAATGGTTTTCCCTGGTGCTGTTCCGGCTCGAGGCCAAGGTGGATGGCGGCGACGGGGCCGCGCCATGAAGGAGCCGAACTTTTTCGCGGGCGGCGAGTTCGACCGCGCCGGACTGCTGCGCAAGGACGCTCTACTGGTCGCCCGTCTCAGGGCCGACCCCGGCACGCGCATCATCCTGGTCTGGCGGGACCGGCACCTGATCCTCATCAAGCCTCGGCCCGAACCGGTGTTCCTGGTACCCGCCGAGGTGCCGCCGCTGGCCCCGGAGCCTGAGTCCATGGTGCTTCTCGGCATAGTCGAAGACCGGGCGGTGTTCGCCTTCGATATCTCGCATATCGAAGAGCCCCTGGCCCGGCCCGAGCTAACCGGCCGCGGTGAATTCATCGATATTCGTGACGTGGGTTCGCTCTTGAGCCGCGCCGACGCGCAACTCATGGCCTTGGCCCGGGCCTTGTTTTACTGGCACCGGCGCCATGTTTTCTGCGGAATCTGCGGCGCGCCCACGGTGTCGGCGGAAGCCGGACACGTGCGCAACTGCACCAATGCCGATTGCGCCACCAGCCATTTTCCACGCACCGATCCCGCCGTCATCATGTTAGTGACCGAGGCAGACCGCTGCCTGCTCGGTCGCCGGCCCGGGCGCCAGAATTTCATGTATTCGACCCTCGCGGGCTTCGTGGAGCCCGGCGAATCCCTGGAGGAAGCCGTCGCCCGGGAGGTCATGGAGGAAACCGGCATTCGCGTCGCCAACGTGCGCTACGCCCATTCCCAGCCCTGGCCCTTTCCCGCCAATCTGATGCTGGGTTTCTATGCCGATGCCGCCAGCACCGAGATTAATTTCAACAGCGACGAGTTGGCCGATGCCCGCTGGTTCGACCGCGAGGAGGTCCGCGAACTGATGGTGGTGCGCGACCGCGCCGAATCCGAGCGCCTGGGCGGTGCCCTGCATCTTCCGCGCCCGGTCTCCATCGCCCGGCGCCTGATCTCCGAATGGATCGAGGGCCGCGCGCCCTGAGCGGTTAGTTCCCTAAAGCGCCGGCTTCCTTGCGGTAGGGATGGGCGGGGAAGATGCCGATGATGCGCACCCTTTCCGAATAGAAATTGAGCTCGTCGAACGCCAGCTTTACGGGCCCGTCGTCGGGATGGCCCTCGATCTCGGCATAGAACTCGGTGGAGGCGAAATTGCCGTCCACCATGTAGCTTTCCAGCTTGCCCATATTGACGCCGTTGGTGGCGAACCCACCCATGGCCTTGTACAGCGCCGCCGGGATATTGCGGACCCGGAACAGGAATGCCGTCATCACCGACGGCGATCCCGCGCCCGGATCGGCGAGCTCCCGGGCGAGCACCACGAATCGGGTGGTGTTGCGGTCGGTGTCTTCGATGTTGGCGGCCAGCGAGCGGAGCCCGTAAATCTCCGCCGCCAGTTCCGAGGCGATGGCGGCTTCACTCGGATCATTCTTCGCGGCCACGTCCTGGGCCGCCCCGGCGGTGTCGGCGTGGAGCACCGGCGTAAGGCCGTGGTCGTGGAGGAACCGGCGGCACTGGGACAGCGCGTGGACGTGGCTGTGGACGCGGGCAAGCCCCTCCAGGGTGGCGCCCTCGGGCGCAAGCAGATGGTGGTCCACGCGCTGGAAATGCTCGGCCACGATATGAACCTTGGCATGGGGCATCAACTGATGGATATCGGCGACCCGGCCGGCCACCGAGTTTTCGATGGGGATCATAGCGCGCGCGGCGGCGCCATCCTCGACGGCGGCGAAAACCTCGTCGAAGGTCTGGCACGCCAAGGGCGTCATTTCCCCATGGACCTGGCGGCAGGCGAGGTCGGAATAGGCCCCAGGCAACCCTTGGAATGCAATAGCACCGCCCGCCCCGGTCTTGCCGTCTTGGTCTTTGTCCGATGCCGTCATTGGTCCCCCGCCCGGTTGCCGGCGGCCAGGACGCGCCGCGCCCGGCCCAGGTCGGCGGGAGTATCGACACCAAGGGGAACGGTGTCAACGAAGGCCACGTCCATGCGCATGCCGTCCTCGAGCGCGCGCAACTGCTCCAACCCCTCGCGCCGCTCGAGCGGGCTCGGCGCCAGGCCCACGAATCGCGTCAGGGCGTCGCGGCGCCAGGCGTAAAGGCCGATATGGTGCCACAAGGGCCCATCGCCCGCCGGCACCGTCGCCCGGCTGAAATAAAGCGCCCGGCCGCGGTCCCCCACCGCCGCAACGCCCGCCGCCGCCACCACTACCTTGACGACGTTGGGGTCGTTCTCTTCCCGGGCTTCGGTGATGCGGGCCGCCAGGGTGCCGATGTCGACGCCATCCTCGCCGAGCAGTTCTAGCGCGCGCGCCGGCAACCCGGGATCGAGGGTCGGCAGGTCTCCTTGAAGGTTGACCACCGCATCGAAGCGGCCGTCGGGATCGACGATGGCGAGCGCCTCGAAGATGCGGTCGGAGCCGGACGGATGATCGGGCCGGGTCAGCACCGCACGGCCGCCCGCGGCGGCCACGGCATCGACGATTTCGGCCTCCCCGGCGGCGACGATCACCGGACCCAGGTCCGCCTCCATGGCCCGGCGCCAGACCTGGACGATCATCGGCGTACCGCAGATATCGGCCAGCGGCTTGCCCGCGAGTCGGGTCGAGGCCATGCGCGCGGGGATCAGGACGATGGGCTTTTGGGGTGCCGCCATGGTTCGGATATCCTCGGCCGGGGCGCCCCCGGCTTTGGTAAAAAAGCCCTAAGTTTCAACGCCTTTCCAGATTACTCCGGAACCCGCCCGGCGGGCCAGTGCTAACCGAGGAGGAGGCGGTCCGGGTTGGACAGGGCCGGGTTGGACAGGGCCGGAAAATGCTCTAGTCTCGGGCCGCGGTCGGCGCCGCGATTTGCAGCATTTCTGGGCGCCCGCACCCTTGACAGGGCCCGCCCAGACACCGGAGCACGCACCGGAGCACACCATGTCCGCTATGGGAATCAACAAGATCGCCGGCGCCATTCTGACGGCTCTCATCATCATCAAGGTCAGCGATCTGGCGGGCGATGCCGTGGGCCAGGCCCAACCGCTGGCCAACCCCGCCTATCTGGTGGAGGGTGCCGCCGCCACCCCGGCCGCCAAGATCCAGGCTAAATCGGCGGCAACGCCCGGCGCCATCACCGCCATCGGGCCGCTGCTGGCCGCCGCCAGCGCCGAGAGCGGCAAGTCGGTGGCCCGCAAATGCGCCACCTGTCACAGCCTCAAGAAGGGCGGAAAGCGCAAGGTCGGGCCGGCGCTGTGGGGTGTCGTCGGCGCCAAGAAGGCAAGCCGATCCTTCCGTTATTCCAGCGCGCTGAAGGGCCTCGGTGGGGTTTGGGACTACGCCGCGCTCAACGCTTTCCTGGCCAGCCCCAAGACCTTCGCGCCGGGCAATAAGATGACGTTCACCGGCGTCAAGAGGGATTCCGATCGGGCGGCCCTGATCCTCTACCTCCGAAGCCTCGCGGACAGCCCCCTTCCCCTGCCCTAGGGACACCATGGCCGAATCATTGGACATCACCATTGTGGACGGGTTCATGGACCTCGCCGACCGCATGGCCGACGCGGCGGGCGAGGTGGTGAACCATTATTTCCGCACCCCCATGGCGGTGGAGACCAAGGCCGACCAAAGCCCCGTCACCAAGGCCGACCGCGATGCCGAGACCGCCATGCGGGCTTTGGTCGCCGACGCCCATCCCGATCACGGCATCCTCGGCGAGGAGTTCGACACCGTGAACCCCGGCGCCGAATTCACCTGGGTGCTCGACCCCATCGACGGCACCAAGTCGTTCATCACCGGCAAGCCTTCGTTCGGCACCCTGATCGCCTTGACCCAAGGAGGCAGCCCGATCCTCGGCATCATCAACCAGCCGGTGCTATCCGAGCGCTGGCGCGGGGCCGCGGGCTTGCCCGCCACCTTCAACGGCGCGCCCGCCAGGGTCCGGGCCTGTGACGACCTCGCCGGCGCGATGCTGTACGCGACCAGCCCCCATATGTTCAAGGGTGCCGATGCCGAGGCCTTCGCCCGGGTCCGCGACCGGGTCCGTCATCCGCTCTATGGCGGGGATTGCTACGCCTATGGGCTGCTGGCCTCGGGCCATGCCGACCTGGTGGTGGAGGCAAGCCTCAAGCCGCACGATTACGCGGCCTTGGTGCCGGTGGTGGAGGCCGCGGGCGGCATCATCACCGACTGGGCGGGGGAGCGGCTCACCCTTGACTCCGACGGGCGCGTCGTCGCCGCCGGCGACGCCGCCGTCCATGCCCAGGCGCTGGACCTCTTGGGCGCGGGCTAGGAGCGATGGTCGGGAGATTCCGGCAGGTGGCGGCGGCGGTTGTCCTGGCCGCGGCCATTTTGGCCCCGGCGGCGGCCCTGGTGGCGGCGCAAGGGACCGAGGCGGTGCGGCCGGCCCATGGCCTGGCCATGCATGGGGATCTTAAATACGGGCCCGGCTTCAAGCATTTCGACTACGTCAATCCATCCGCGCCCAAGGGGGGCACCGTGCGCTTCGCCGGCAACCGCACCTTTGACAACCTCAATCCCTTCATTTTAAAAGGCGTCATAGCGGCAGGCGCCGGCCGGATATTCGACAGGCTCGCCACCGTATCCCGGGACGAGCCGTTTTCCCAATACGGGCTGGGGGCCAAGACCATCGAGACCCCGCCCGACCGCTCCTGGGTCATCTTTACGCTGCGGCCAGAGGCGCGGTTTCACGACGGCCGCCCGATCACCGCCGATGATGTCATCTTCTCCTTCAACGTTCTCATCAAGAAGGGCCACCCGTTCTACCGCTTCTATTTCGGATCGGTCGCCAAGGTGGAGAGGCTCGGTCGGCTCAAGGTCAAATTCACCTTCAAGAAGGGCGACAACCGCGAACTGCCGTTGATCCTCGGCGAATTGCCGCTGCTGCCCGCGCATTACTGGAAAGGCAAGGATTTTTCCAAGACGACGCTGAGGCCGCCTCTCGGCAGCGGCCCCTATCGAATCAAGGACCTGGAGCCCGGCCGCTCCATCACCTATGAGCGCGTCAAGGACTACTGGGGCGCCGATCTGCCGGTGAACAAAGGCCAGAATAATTTCGACATCATCCGCTACGATTATTACCGAGATTCCACGGTGGCCATAGAGGCGCTGAAGAAAGGCGAGTTCGATATCCGCGAGGAGAATTCGTCCAAGGCCTGGGCCACGGCCTATGCCTCGCCCGCCATCCGCGCCGGCCTTCTCATCAAGAAGCTGTTCCCCAACAAGCGATCGACCGGCATGCAGGGCTTCGTCTTCAACACCCGCCGGGCGATGTTCGGCGACCGCCGGGTGCGTTGGGCCCTGGCCCATGCCTTCGACTTCCAATGGTCCAACCGCAACCTCTTCTATGGCGCCTATACCCGCACCAAGAGCTATTATTCCAATTCCGAGTTGGCCTCACGCGGCCTGCCGGGCAAGGACGAACTTGCCGTGCTCGCGCCCTACCGGGGCCGCATCCCGGGGGAAGTCTTCACCAAGCAATACGATCCCCCCGCCGCGGGCACCAACCGGAGCCTGCGCGCCAACCTGTTGAAGGCCCTGAAGATATTTAAAGGGGCCGGCTGGGTGGTGCGCCAAGGTAAGCTGATCAACGCCAAGACCAACCAACAGATGCGCTTCGAGGTCCTGTTGGTGAGTCCGGCATTTGAGCGCATCGTCGGCCCCTTCATCTACAACCTGCGCCGCCTCGGCATCGAAGCCCGCATGCGGACGGTGGACACCTCCCAATACACGAACCGGGTGCGGGCGTTCGATTTCGACATGATCGTCGGCAGCTGGGGCCAGTCGCTCTCGCCGGGCAATGAGCAGCGCAGCTTTTGGAACTCGCGCAACGCCAATATAAATGGTGGCCAGAATTATGCCGGCATCAAGGACCCGGTGATCGACGAACTGGTCGAGAAACTGATTGCCGCGCCCGACCGCAAGGGGTTGGTGGCCCGCACCCGGGCGCTCGACCGGGTGCTTCTGTGGGGCCATTACGTGATTCCAAATTGGCACATCAAGGCCGACCGCTTCGCCTTCTGGGACAAGTTCGGCCGGCCGGACAAAATCCCCCTGCGCGGCGCCGATGTCGATACCTGGTGGCTCGATAGCAGAAAGGCCGCGGCGGTCGAGGCAGGAAAACGCGGGCTCCGCGGGCTGGGATCCTCGGCCAATGAAGGGATTTCCCGATGATCGCCTATATCATCCGCCGCCTGTTGCTGATCGTGCCCACTTTGTTCGGCATCATGGTGATCAATTTCGCCATCATCCAGTTCGCCCCCGGCGGTCCGGTGGAACAGTTGATCGCCCAGCTCACCGGCACCGACGTGGCGGCGACGGCGCGCATCGGCGGCACCACCACCGGCGACATGGCGTCCAAGGCCCAGGCCCGCCAGTCCACCCTCGGCAAGGCCCCCACCAGCCGCTACCGCGGCTCCCAGGGGCTCGATCCCCAATTCATCAAGGACCTGGAGAAACGCTACGGGTTCGACAAGCCCGCCCATGAGCGTTTTTTCAAGATGCTGGCGGACTACGTGCAGTTCGATTTCGGCAAGAGCTTCTTCCGCGACCGCCGAGTTGTCGATCTGGTGCTGGAAAAGATGCCGGTATCCATATCCCTCGGCCTGTGGTCGACCTTGATCATCTATCTGGTGTGCATTCCGCTCGGCGTCGCCAAGGCGGTGCGCGACGGCCAGGGCTTCGACATCTGGACCTCGGCCCTGGTGGTTTTCGGCAATGCCATTCCCGCCTTCATCTTCGCCATCTTCTTGATCGTGCTGTTTGCCGGCGGCAGTTATTTCGATTGGTTCCCCCTGCGCGGCCTCCTGTCGTCGGAATTCGCCCGGCTCAGCTTTCTCGGGTGCGTGTTCACATTGGCCTGCGTCGCCGATTACTTCTGGCATTTGGCGCTGCCGCTGTCGGCGCTGGTGATCGGCGGTTTCGCCTCGCTCACCATGCTGACCAAGAATTCGTTCCTGGACGAGATCAACAAGCAATACGTGATGACCGCCCGGGCCAAGGGCCTGTCCGAGAAGCGCGTCCTTTACGGCCATGTCTTCCGCAACGCCATGCTGATCGTCATCGCCGGCTTTCCGGCGGTGTTGATCGGCATCCTGTTCACCGGCGCGTTGCTGATCGAGGTGATCTTCTCGCTGGACGGGCTTGGGCTGCTGGGGTTCGAGGCGCTGATCAACCGCGATTATCCGATCGTTTTCGCGACCGTTTTCTTCTTTTCCCTGATCGGCCTGGTGATCGGCCTGATCCGCGACATCACCTATGTGTTCGTCGATCCCCGCATCAGTTTCGAGGGTCAGGACTGACCATGGACGGCCAAGACCGCGCCTTGGGCATCCCCATAGCGCCGCTCACCCGGCGGCGGATCGACAGCTTCAAGCGCAATCGCCGGGGCTACTGGTCGCTTTGGATCTTCTTAGGCCTGTTCGTCTTCAGCTTGTTCGCGGAATTCATCGCCAACGATAAGCCGATCATCGTGAAGTTCGACGGTGGTTACTACGTGCCGATCTTCAAGCTCTATCCCGAAACCGTCTTCGGCGGTGAATTCCCCACCGAAACCGATTACCGGGACCCCTTTGTCACCAAGCTGATCGGTGCCAAGGGCTGGATGCTGTGGCCTCCCGTCCGCTACAGCTTCGACACGCCCAACTATTTCCTGGCCGCACCTTCCCCCGCGCCGCCGAACGCCGACAACTGGCTCGGCACCGACGACCAAGCCCGGGACGTGGTGGCGCGGCTGATCTACGGGTTCCGCATCTCCATCCTGTTCGGCCTGGTCTTGACGTTCTTCGCCTCCATCTTCGGCGTCGCCGCGGGCGCCGTCCAAGGCTATTTCGGAGGCTGGGTGGACCTCACCGGCCAGCGCCTGATCGAGGTCTGGGAAGGGCTGCCCGGCCTTTACATTCTCATCATCCTGGCTTCCATGTTCGTCCCCGGGTTCTGGACGCTTCTAGGAATCCTGCTGTTGTTTTCATGGACCGCGCTCACCGCCGTCGTCCGGGCGGAGTTTCTGCGCGGACGCACCTTTGATTACGTGCGCGCCGCGCGCGCCCTCGGCGTCGGCGACGCCACCATCATGTTCCGCCACGTGTTGCCCAACGCCATGGTGGCGACCATCACCTTCCTCCCCTTCATCCTCAACGGCTCGATCACCGCGCTGACTTCTCTTGACTTCCTCGGCCTCGGCATGCCGCCGGGCGCGCCCTCCCTGGGCGAGCTCCTGGCCCAGGGCAAGGGCAACCTGCAGGCGCCCTGGCTGGGCTTATCGGCGTTCTTTTCCATCGCCATCATGCTGAGCCTGCTGATCTTCGTCGGCGAGGCCGTGCGCGACGCCTTCGATCCGCGCAAGACCCAGCTTTAGGAGGGTATCGTGGCCGGAACGCCGTTCATCACCATTCGCGACCTAGGCGTGCGGTTCGCCACCCCGGGCGACGACGTTGACGCGGTCAAAGACCTCAACCTCGACATCGACCGCGGCGAAACCGTGGCCTTGGTGGGCGAATCGGGCTCCGGCAAGTCGGTGACGGCGTTGTCCATCATGCAGTTGCTGCCCTATCCGGTGGCGAGCCACCCGACGGGCTCGATCCTGGTGGACGGCGAGGAAATGATCGGCGCCGATGAAGCCACATTGGCCCGCATCCGCGGCCGGCGGATCGCCATGGTGTTCCAGGAGCCCATGACCTCGCTCAACCCGCTGCACAATATCGAGAAGCAGATCACCGAAACCTTAATCCTGCACAAGGGCCTGGCGCGCATCGCCGCCCGCGCGCGCGCGCTGGAGCTTCTCCACCTGGTGGGCCTGGCCGAAGCGGAAAAGCGCCTCACCGCGCTCCCCCACCAGCTGTCCGGCGGCCAGCGCCAGCGCGTCATGATCGCCATGGCGCTGGCCAACGAGCCCGACCTATTGATCGCCGACGAGCCGACCACGGCGCTGGACGTGACGGTTCAGGCCCAGATCCTGACCCTCTTGGGGGATCTCAAGGACAAGCTCGGCATGGCGCTCCTGCTGATCACCCACGACCTCGGCATCGTGCGGCACATGGCCGATCGGGTCTCGGTGATGACCGGCGGCGAGATCGTCGAGGAGGGCCCGGCCGATGAGGTCTTCACCCGGCCCAAGCACGACTACACCCGCCACCTCCTGGCCGCCGAGCCCAAGGCCAAGCCCGCCCGGCCGCTCCAGACCGCACCGGTGATCATGGAGGCAAGCGACGTGAAGGTCTGGTTCCCCATCAAGCGCGGCGTCTTAAAGCGCACGGTGGACCATATCAAGGCCGTCGACGGCATAACCTTGAACTTGCGGGCGGGTCGCACTTTGGGCGTGGTCGGCGAATCGGGATCCGGCAAAACCACCCTCGGCCTGGCGCTGCTGCGCCTGGAGGGCGCCCAGGGCACGGTCAGTTTCGGCCCCCACCGGCTGAGCGAGATGAACCAGCGCGCGGTCCGTCCCCTGCGCCGCGAGATGCAGATGGTCTTCCAGGACCCCTATTCGTCACTGTCGCCCAGGATGTCCGTCGCCCAAATCGTCGGCGAAGGTCTCAAGGTCCACGACATCGCGCCGAACCCGGCGGCCCGCGCCGAGTTGATCGACGGGGCGCTGTCGGAAGTGGGTATCGATCCCGGCACCAAGAACCGCTACCCCCACGAATTTTCCGGCGGCCAGCGCCAGCGCATCGCCATCGCCCGGGCGCTGGTGCTGAAACCGCGGCTGATCGTGCTCGACGAACCCACCTCGGCGCTGGACATGTCGGTCCAGGCCCAGATCGTCGACCTGTTGCGTGAGATTCAGGACCGCCACGGGCTCGCCTATCTGTTCATCAGCCACGACCTCAAGGTGGTGCGCGCGCTGGCCGACGAGGTGCTGGTCATCAAGGACGGCAAAATGGTGGAATTCGGCACCGCCGACCAGGTCTTCGAGAACCCCAAGACCCCCTACACCAAGGCCCTGATGGCCGCCGCCTTCGACCTTGCCGTCACCGAGGGCGGCATCGTCAGCCAGTAACCCCATGGCCATCCTGTTCCTGTCCGATGCCGAGCCGGTCACCGCCTGGGCCGACGCGCTGGCCAATGAGCTGCCCGATGAAGTGATCCGCATCAACACCGGGCCCGACGACGACGGCGACGTGGAGTTCGCCGTGGTGTGGCAGCCGGCGACCGGCCGGCTCGCCCGAATTCCCGGTCTCAGGGCGATTTTTTCCCTCGGCGCCGGGGTCGATCACGTCTTCGCCGATACCGAACTGCCCGCCGATGTGCCGGTGTTTCGTCTGATCGACCCAATGCTCGCGGCGCAGATGGCCGAGTTCGTCGTCATGAACGTGCTCTGGCATCACCGGGGCATGGACCAATACGCCGCGGATCAGGCCGACCGCCGGTGGCGCCTTCTCGACCTTCCACGCACCGCCCGGCGGCGGGTCGGGATCATGGGGCTCGGCGTGTTGGGCAGCGCCGCGGCCCGGGCGCTCGCCGAATTCGGGTTTCCCCTCGCCGGTTGGACCCGCACGGCGCGGGACTGGCCGCTCGGCGAGGCCTTTCACGGGCGGGACGGCTTGCGCCCCTTCCTTTCCATCAGCGACATCCTGGTCTGCCTGTTGCCGCTGACGCCGGAGACTGAGGGCATCCTCGACGCCAGCGCCTTCGCCGCCCTGCCGAGCGGCGCCGCGCTGATCAATGCCGCGCGCGGCGGCCATGTGGTCGAGGCCGACCTGCTCGCCGCGCTCGACTCGGGGGCGCTCGGGGCCGCCACCCTCGACGTGTTCGACACGGAACCCCTGCCCCAGGGCCATCCGTTCTGGGCCCACCCACGGGTCAGGGTGACGCCCCATGTGGCGGCCATCACCTCTGGCGATACCACCGCCCGGGAAATCGCCT
>JAPUGG010000281.1 GCA_027292975.1 Alphaproteobacteria bacterium
TCGCGCCCCAGTACCGGATCCGGTCGGATCGCAAATACTATGTCGCCTTTTCCGATAAGAGGTACATCAACAACCAGAAGAAATTTTTGAAGAAGCTCAAGCGGATCATGAAGAAGGCCCGCAAAAAGAAGAAGAAGAAGATAAATTAGCGCCACCCCTGCGGTGGAGATGAGCGGGGAGGGGGATAGGGTCCCCCTCCCCGTCTTCCCCGGCCGACCGGTTGCCGCGCGACCTGGTGCATTATCCGGTCAAATGGTTCAATTTGACCGGATAATGCACTAAGCCACGGAAAGACCCCGGTTCTTGACCATTCTGAACGCCGTCATGCCGCCCGTGAGGAAGAAGGCCCGCCTCGGGACCGGCCACTTCATCATGGCCGTCCTGATCCTGTTTTTCGGCTTCTATATCATCTACCCGATCATCCTGATCTTCATCGAAAGCTTCAATATCGCCGGGGTCATCGTCGGAACCTACGAGTTCGGCGTCGAACACTGGCGTCAGGCGTTTTCCGAGCCCGAGACCTTCGAAAGCCTGCGCAACACCATGGTCGTTTTCGCCGCCTATACGACCATCAGTTTCCCCCTCGCGGTTCTCATTTCCTGGATCTTGGCGCGGACGCCGATCCGCTATTCCCGCGGCCTGGAGTTCATGTTTTGGGTCTCGTTCATGCTGCCGGGCCTCACCACCACCATCGGCTGGTCGTTGCTGCTCGACCCCTTCTTCGGGTTCTTCAATGTTTGGCTGAAGGAGTTGCCGTTCATCTCCGGGCCGGTCTTCAACATTTACAGCGTCGAGGGCATCGTCTTCGCCCACCTGATGGGCAACGCGATGTCCCAGAAGGTCATGCTGCTGACCCCGGCCTTCCGCAACATGAACGCCACCTTAGAGGAAGCCGGGCGGGTGTCCGGGGCCGGCAAGATCAGAACCATGATGCGCGTGACCCTGCCGGTCATGGTCCCGCCCATGGTGGTGGTGTTCCTGTTGAACCTGGTGCGCATGTTCAACACCTTCGAGATCGAGCAGATCCTGGGCACGCCCATCGGGTTCTTCGTCTATTCCACCCAGATCTACGATTACGTGCGCGAGATGGAGCCGGCGGAATACGGCCCGGCGACGGCGCTCGCCAGCCTCACCCTGGTGATCATCTTCATGATCATCCCGCTGCAGCGCTGGCTCTTGACGCGGCGCCAATACACCACGGTCAGCGGGGACTACAAGCCGGGCCTGGTCCATCTCGGCGCCTTGCAGCCCTTCGCTTTTGTGTTCGTGGTCACCATCGTCGCGCTCCTGACAATCGTCCCGGTGCTCACCCTGTTGGGCGGCAGCTTCATGACCCGGGCCGGGTTCTTCCAGGCGATACCGACCTATACCCTGGACCATTGGCAGATCGTGCTGGCCGACCCGATCTTCTTCCGGGCGCTGAAGACGACCGTCATCCTCGCCATCACCACGGCGATCATCTCGCCGTTGTTGTTCTCCTTGGTCGCCTATATCCTGGTCAGGCGGTCTTGGCCGGGCAAGCTGGTGCTGGATTCCATCTTCTGGGGCAGCGCCGGGATTCCCGGCATTCTCTCGGGGTTGGGCCTGCTGTGGGTGATCAGCGCCACACCCGGGCTGAATTGGTTGTATGGCACCATCTGGATCCTGATCATCGTCGTCATCCTGCAGGGGAAACTGACCTCTATCCAGATGTTCAAGAGCGTCTTCCTGCAGATGGGCGACGACATGGAGGAAGCCGCGCGCATCGCCGGCGCCGGCTGGTGGTATACCTATTTCAAAATCTGGCTGCCGCTGATCGCGCCAACCTTGGTGTTGATGGGGGTCTTGAACTTCGTCATCGCCGCGGGATCGACGGGAAGCGTGATCCTGCTGGCGAGCCGTGAAACCGTGACCCTGTCGCTGCTCGCCCTCGAATACATGACCACCTCGACGGGCTCGGCGCGCGAAGTGGCGGGCATCATCAGCCTGTTCATCGTCGCCATGACCGCCGGCCTGGCGTTGATCGCGCGCTGGGTCGGATTCCAGGCGGGGGTCAAGAACTCCTAGGCGTTCCGGGCCTTTTCGAAAGGTTTCCGTGCCGCTTGCCCTCCCCTGCCCCCTTGTACCGCCGTCCCGTTCACGCGAAAATAGGGGGCGCGCGAGGTAAATATGCCCGCGATACCCCTGAGAGGGAGGAACCATGACCCGGTATTCCATTTCCCAACCCGTCAACGCGGTCGAGGCCCCCAGGCTGCTCACCGGCAAGGGGCGCTTTACCGACGACATCGCCCTTCCCCGCCAGGCCCATGCGGTGTTCCTGCGTTCGCCCCATGCCCACGCCGATATCACCCGCATCGACACCGAGGCGGCCTTGGCCATGCCCGGAATCCTCGCCGTCCTCACCGGAGAGGATTACGCCGCCGACGGGCTCGGCAACATGCCCGGCGTGGCGCCGCCCAAGCGGCGCGGCGGGGTGCCCGGGTACCGTCCGCCGAGGCCCGCGCTGGCCGGTGACCGGGTGCGTCACGTGGGCCAGGCCATCGCCGTGGTGATCGGGGAGTCCATCAACCAGGCCAAGGACGCGGTGGAAGCCATCGAGGTCGACTTCGACCCCCTGGCGATCCACCTCGACGCGGTCACCGGCACCGACCCGGAGACGCCGCTTCTGTGGGAGGGTTGCGAAAAAAACGAAGCCTTCTTTGTCGAGAAGGGGGACGGGGCGGCCACCGAGGCGGCCCTGGCGGCGGCGCCCCACGTCGTTGGCGACTCCTTTCCGGTCTCCCGGGTGACCGCCAATGCCATGGAACCCCGCGCCGTGGTGGCCAGCTACGATCCCGGCGCCGACCATTTCACCATCTATGCCTGTCAACAGCGCCCGTTCATTTGGCGCACCATGATGACCAAGCATATCTTTGGCATCCCCGAAAACCAGATGACCATGATAGCCGGCGACGTCGGCGGCTCCTTCGGCATGAAGGGCGGGCTTTATCCCGAGGTGCCGGTGGTGGCTTGGGCGGCGAAGAAGGTGGGCCGGCCGGTCAAATGGAACTGCGAGAGGTCCGAGGGCCATATCGCCGACGATCAGGCGCGGGACGTCACCGTCGAGGCGGAACTCGGCTTCGACGACGAAGGCAATTTTTTGGCTGTCCGCTACAACGCCGCCGCCAATGTCGGCGCCTTCCTTTCCATGAGCGGTTTCGGCACCCCCAACGGCATCGCCGGAGCGCTCTGCGGCACTTACGCCATGCCGGTAATCCACGGCCGCTCATCGGCGGTGCTGACCAACACCTGTCCCATGGCGAACTATCGCGGACCCTCGGGCACGCCCGGCACCTATATCCTGGAGCGCTTGATCGACATGGCGGCCCGCGAGATCGGCATGGACCCTACGGAAATCAGGCGCCGCAACTATATTCCCGTCGACGCCATGCCCTACGATGTGCCCAACGGGAAGGCTTATGACTGTGGCGAGTTCGAGGCGGTCATGGACAAATGCCTGGCCCAGGCCGATTACGCCGGCGCCGCCAAGCGCAAGGAAGAGGCCCAGGCGCGGGGCAAACTGTACGGCGTCGGCGTTTCGTCGAGCGTCGATCCGTCGGGCAGTCCGGCGCCGGAATCCATCGAGTTGCGCTTCGATCCCGGCGGTTCGGTGACGGTGATGGCGGCGTCGACGGCGGGCGGCCAGAGCCATGCCACCATCTACACCCAGATCGTCTCCGACGTGCTTGGCGTGGAGGCGGAGGATATCCGTGTGGTCGAGGGCGATACCTCCAAGGTATCCTGGGGATCGGGGACCGGGGCGGCGCGCACCGCCACCATCTGCGGCTCCACCGTGTTCAAAGCGGCCGAGAAGACATTAGAGAAGGGCCGCCGCATCGCCGCCCACCTCTTGGAGGCAAATGGGGAAGAGGTCGCGTTCGACGACGGCAATTACCGGGTCCCCGGCACCAACCGCTCGATTTCGTTCACCGAGGTCGCCCAGGCCGCGTTCAAGCCTTCCATGGTGCCGCCGGGCGAGGAAATCGGTCTTTACGAAACCGCGACCTGGACACCGAAGGCGCCCAACATCCCCAATACCTTCCATGTCTGCGAGGTCGAGATCGAACCGGAGACCGGAACCGCCGAGATCGTCCGTTACAACGTGGTTTACGATGTCGGCGTGGAACTTAATCCCACCCTGGTCCGGGGCCAGACCCAGGGAGGCATCGCCCAGGGGTTGGGCCAGGCGTTGATGGAAAAAATGGTTTATGACCCCGAAAGCGGGCAGGTGCTTACCGGTTCATTCATGGATTACTGCATGCCGCGCGCCGCCGATTTCTGCCACATGGAATTCGACAGCCATCCCGTGCCGACGGACACCAACCCACTCGGCGTCAAGGGCGCGGGCGAGGGCGGGACGGTCGGGTCCCTGGCGGCGGTGATGAATGCCGTCAATGACGCGTTGGCGCCGCTCGGCATCCGCAACCTGGCCATGCCGGCGACACCCCAGCGCATTTGGCGGGCGGTAAAGGCCGCCCAGGCGCGGCAACCCAAGTGAGTACCACCGTCGACGAAAGCATCCACCCGGGAAACAGCGGGACCCGGGCCGCCGGGTCCAGGCCAGACAGTATTTCGCCGTTCCGCGGTATGAACACGGTGGCGCGCATCCTGCGCATGGCCGCGCGCTACCGGTTCAGGCTTGGCATCGGCGTGGTCTGCACCGTGGTCGCGGCCAATTTTCAGCTGCTGATCCCGCAATTTTTGGGCGCCGCGGTGGACCATGCCCAAAGCCTGTTGGCGGCGACCGGCACCAGCCTGGCGGAGGCCAAGGCGGGGTTGGGTTGGGCGGCGGCCATGCTGCTTGCCGCCGGGATGATGCGCGGCCTATTCACCATGATCCACAACTACCAGGGCGAGGCCATCGGCCAGAGCATCGGCTATGAGCTGCGCCTCGCCTTTTTCGAGAAGCTCCAGCGCATGAGCTTCGGCTACCACGACCAGGTTCATTCGGGCGACCTGATGACCCGGGGCATGCTCGACATCGAGGGCATCCGAAGGTTCGTCGACGGGGCCATGCTTAGGACCATCGTTCTCGTCATCCTCTTGGGCTATGGCGGCTATCACCTGATCAGCAAGGACACCGTGCTGGGCCTGATGGCGCTCAGCTTCGCGCCCGTGGTCGCGTGGCGGGCGGCGGTGTCCAGCATCTCGCTCCGGCGCACCTGGCGGGTCTTGCAGGAACGCATGTCGATCCTCACCCGCATCATGGAGGAAAATCTCGGCGGCATCCGCGTGGTGCGCGCCTTCGCCGCCCGGGCCTTCGAAATGAATAAATTCGACGTGGCCTCGGACAGCGCCATCGCCATGGCCATGCGGCGCATCCAGATTCGCTATTCCAACGCCGCCTTCATGACCTTCTCCTATTACGCGGCCATGGGCCTGGTCCTTTGGGTCGGCGGGCACAAGATCATCGACGGCGAGATCACCGTCGGCACCCTGGCCGAGTTCCTGGCCTTCATGGCGATCCTGCATCAACCGGTGCGCCAGGTAGGCATGATCGTCAACTCCACCGCCCGGGCCTTCGTGTCCGGCGGGCGGGTGTTCGATCTCCTGGACCTAGAGCCGGCGGTCAGGGACGCCACCCATGCAAAGCCCCTTGTTCTGGGGGACGGGGTGCTGCGATTCGAGCAGGTGGATTTTTCCTACCAAGACAAGTCAGGCGAAAGCCCCGCCCTGCACGGCATCACCTTCGAGGTGGGCCCGGGCCGTTCGCTCGGCATCGTCGGACCGCCGGGCAGCGGCAAGTCGACCATCGCCCACCTGATCCCGCGCTTTTACGACGTGACCAACGGTCGCATTACCATCGACGGACAGGACATCCGCGACGTCACCCTGGACAGCCTGCGCGAGGCGGTCGGCGTGGTCCAGCAGGACACCTTCCTGTTCACCGCGTCGGTGGATTCCAACGTGGCCTACGGGGACCTGACGGCGGATCGGGAACGCATCGTCAATGCCACCGATTCGGCGCAGCTGCACGAATATATCGAACGCCTGCCCACGGGCTACGATACCCTGGTGGGAGAGCGCGGCCTGACCCTTTCCGGCGGCCAGCGCCAGCGGCTGTCGATCGCGCGTTCCATCCTGCTGACCCCCGCCGTCATCGTGTTCGACGATTCCACGGCCTCCATCGACGCGGCGACCGAGCAGCGCATCCATATGGCGCTCAAGGACCTGACCCGCGCGCGGGCGACGATCATCATCTCCCACCGGCTGAGCTCGTTGATGCATGCCGACGAAATCCTGTTCATCGAGCGGGGCCGGATTGTGGAGCGCGGCAGCCATGAGGAGCTTCTGGCCTTGGGTGGCCGGTATAAGGAGCTCTACGACCTTCAGGCCGAATTCGGCGACGATCTCGGGATGGCCGCGCCGGCGGGCGCGCCCGAGGGCGCCTGAGAGGGGAGCAGCACCATGGCCATGATGCCCCAATCCCTGGCGGTTCCCGCCAATACGCCGGCCGGTCGGTCCGGGGGCCCCCATGGCGGGCTAAGCGATGAGATGGACGAGCGCATCTTCGGTGCCGCCTTCGATGGCCGGATCGTCCAGCGTTTCCTGAAATTCCTCCTTCCCTATCGGGCGCGTCTGGCGGTGGCCCTGGCGGCCGTCGTGGCCTTCACCATAACCCAGCTCTCGATCCCCCTGGTGATCGGCTCCGCCATCAATACGGCGCTGCGAAAGGGTGCGCTCGACGGCGCGCTTCTCAACCGCACCGCACTGGCTTTCTTAGGCGTCATCGCCATCAACCTGATCGCCATGTACATCCAGGAAACCATCGTCGGCAAGACCGCGGAGCGGATCCTGTTCGATCTGCGCCGCACCATGTATGTGCACCTCCAGCACCTCTCCATGTCGTTCATGGACAAGACCGAGGTGGGGCGGCTGATGGCCCGCCTCCAGAGCGATGTCGGCGCCTTGCAGGAGTTTCTCGACACCACGGTCACGGCGATCGGCGATATCCTGCTCCTGTTCGGCATCGTCACCGTGCTGATTTGGCTCAACTGGGAACTGGGGCTGTTGTCCCTTTCGGTGGTGCTGGCGCTGCTGGTGGTCCGCATGATCTGGCTGCCCATGGCCAAGAAGGCCTTCATGCGGGCACGTCAGACCAGTTCCATCGTCAACGGGGCCTTGGCCGAGAACATCAACGGCGTGCGCACGGTCCAGGAGATGGTCCGCGAACACGTGAACTTTACCCGCTTCGAGGTGAAGGTCGCAGACAACCTCCGCTCCCATCTGCGGGCGGCGAAGTTTTCCCAGGTGATGATCCCCATCGTCGATACCCTCACCGGCGGCGCCATGGCCATCGTGGTGGTGGTGGGCGGTAACATGGTGCTGGGCGGCTCGCTCGAACTCGGCGTCATGGTCGCCTTTATCTTGTACGTTCAGCGGTTCTTCGATCCGATCCGTTCGCTCACCATCCAATACAGCGTCATGCAGCGGGCCATGGCCTCGGGCCAGCGCATCTTCGAGGTCATGGACGTGTCCGTCGACATCAATGATAAGCCCGATGCCGTTGCCCTGGAAACCATCGACGGCGCCATCGAGTTGAGAAGCGTCACCTTCGGCTACCTTCCGGACCAGCCGGTGCTGAACGACATCAATTTCCGGGTGGCGCCGGGCGAAACCGTGGCGCTGGTCGGGCCCACCGGTTCCGGCAAGACCTCGATCACTTCCCTGATCCACCGGTTCTACGATGTCTGGGAGGGAAGCGTCCTGATCGGCGGCCATGACGTGCGCGACGTCACCCAGCATTCGCTCGGCAAGCAGGTGGGCATGGTGCTCCAGGAACCCTTCCTGTTCACCGGAACGATATTTGAGAACATCAAATATTGCAGCGCCGACGCCACCTTTGAAGATGTCGTCGCCGCGGCCAAGGCGGTCGATGCCCACGGCTTCATCACCCGCCTGCCCAAGGGCTATGACACCATGCTCGAGCAGCGCGGCGGCAACCTGTCGGTGGGCCAGCGCCAGCTCTTGAGCTTCGCCCGCGCCATCGTCGCCGATACCAGCGTGCTGCTGCTGGACGAGGCCACCGCCAGCATCGACAGCTATACCGAACGCCAGATCCAGTTGGCCTTAAAAAGCCTGCTGGCGGGGCGCACGGCGCTGGTCATCGCCCATCGGCTGGCCACCATCCGCGGGGCCGACCGCATTATCGTCTTGAACCAGGGGCGCATCGTCGAG
>JAPUGG010000282.1 GCA_027292975.1 Alphaproteobacteria bacterium
TGTGCAGGAGCGCGTACACAGAACAGGTTCCATGTTCTACGGGGCCGAGATCGGCCGGGCGGGATAACTCCCTCCCGGCCTCATCTTTTCTGCGGTATAGAGGTGCGGATGGCCGGTAAGCCGGGTTCTGTCCCGCTCCGCCCCGGAGGGTGGCGCGGGGATGGCCATTCATCTGGGGCCGCGGTCGCTCACGGCCTCGTGCGGTCTACCCGGACAACGGACCGGAGGCGGCCCCGGGCATCACACCCTGTCGTCCCTATCTGACCTTGCTCCCGGTGGGGCTTGCCGTGCCGCCCCCGTTGCCGGGGGCGCGGTGGGCTCTTACCCCACCGTTTCACCCTTGCCGGAGCCAACTCCGGCGGTCTGTTCTCTGTGGCGCTTTCCCTGGGGTTCCGGGTCTCCCCCTCCCCCGCCGGGCGTTACCCGGCACCGTGCCTCCGTGGAGCCCGGACTTTCCTCGCATCCCCGCCCGAAGACGGGGACGCGCGGCCATCCGGCCATCCGCAGCTTGGACCTAGGGGTTTGGGCGGGCAGGGTCAAGGGCCGGGGGCAACAGGCCAACGGGTGGCCAGCCGCTCGAGAAGCGCGACCCCGGCCCGATGTGGCGGCGCATCTGCGTCGAACGGCAGAAAGCGCATCAGGAAGGCGCGCCACACCGCGCGGGTCGGCTCGCACCACTCGCCGCTGCCCGGCGCGCCATAGCCGAAACGCCGCGCGGCGGACTGGAACCTGGCCGCTTCCGCCAAACCCGCCTCCGCCGGTTCCGGATCAAGCCAGACCGACAGCCCCCGCCGCGCCAGGCGGCGCCAGTCGAACTTCTCGCCCGGGTCACATTTCCGTCCCGACGCCACGCAGGCGTGGCCGACCACCCGTTCAGACGCGATTGCGTGACGTGCCAATATATCCGCCAGCAGCGCCTCCAGCGCCGCGATCTGCGGCTCCGGGAACGGGGGATAGCCCAATTCGCGGCCGGGGTTGACGATCTCGATGCCGATGGAGCGGGAGTTGACGTCGGTCACGCCGCCCCACGAGGCCGTCCCCGCATGCCAGGCCCGCATTTCCTCGGCGACCATGCGCACCACCCGGCCGTCAAGGTCGACAAGGTAATGCGCGCTGACCTCGCTTGCCGGATCGGCCAGCCGGGCGATCGCGGCCTCCGCCGTGTCCATGCCGGTGTAATGCAGCACGACCAGGTCGGGCACCGCCCCTCCCCTCCGCGGCCCGAAATTTGGCGAGGAGTGGTCCTCGATCCCGCGCATTTCCGATTGCCCCCGGCGGCCTCCCATGATTTCGTAGAACATAACGCCACACATCGCGCGCGTTAAAGCCCGAAATCGAATAACAGGCTTAACCTGGGCGGGCGTGAATGATAGTAGGGCATTGACGACGGTTTCGGGCGAATTTGTGGGGAGTGAGGGCAAATGCCTCTGCGGACGATCACCTTGGGCGCGGCGCTGCTGGCGCTGACGGGTTGCGGCGTCATCTATACGGCCCCCAGTGTCAGTGACGGGGTTCCGTTCGGCACTGCCTACGGCACCGACTATGACGTCAAGGTGGTGGCGTTGACCTACGAGAGCGCGGCGGCCGCCAATCTGCAGACCTATGTCCCGGCCCGGCTGCCGCTCGCCTTCCAGCCCGGGGCCAGCGCCGCCGCCAGCGCAAGCGCGCAAATGCCGCCGATGGCGGCATTGCCGCCGGCGACGGCCCGTCGGACCGAGCGACCGGGAGTGGTGCCCGACGAGTTCCCGCCGCTGACGGAACTCGAGGCGTACCGCATCGGCGTTGCCGACGTATTGCTGCTTTCGGTCAGCGGGTATGCCACGCTGGAGGATCTGCCGGGGCTGATCAGCTCCCAGTCGAAGCGTCAGGGCTATATCGTTCAGGACGACGGGGCGATCGCGATCCCGGACGCCGGGCGCATCCGGGTCGCCGGCATGACCCTTCAGGATGCCGAGGCCGAGATCTTCCAGGCCCTCGTGGCCGCCGGCATCGACCCGTCTTTCTCGCTTGAAATTGCCGAGTTCAACTCGCAGCGGGTTTCGGTCGGCGGCATGGTCGGCGCACCGCAACTGTTGCCGATCTCCCTCAAGCCACTCTACCTGCACGAGGCGGTCGAACTGGCCGGGGGCATCACAGCGACGGACCCGAGCGTTACCAAGGTCCATCTGTTCCGCGGTGGCAAGACCTACCGGATCGGGCTGGAGCGGTTCCTGTCCGATCCGGCGGCCCGCCGGGTCGCGCTGCGCGGCGGCGACAGCATCTTTGTCGGCAGCGAATACCGCGAGGCCGAAGCCCAGCGCTATTTCGATGAACAGCTAACGCTCCGCGGGGCGCAGGTGCAGGGCACGCAGTTCCAGATCCAACTCGAACAGCTCGTCGCCCAGCGCGAGGCTACGGCACTACCGGCGCTTGCAGACCAGCGCGCCCTGTTCAAGGACCGCCTCGAACTCGGCGCGGTCGAGCGCCATTATGCCTTCCGTGCCGGCGAAGTCCGCAACCCGGGCCGCGTGCCGCTGCCGTTCGAGCGCTCGATAAACCTTGCCGATGTGCTTTTCGAAGACGGCGGGATCAACATCCAAACCGGCGACTACGCGGAAATCTACGTGCTGCGCGCCGAAAGCGACCCGCAGCGCAATGGCGGCCTGACGGCCTTCCATCTTGATGCGGAGAACGCGGTGAACCTCGTTGTCGCAACCCGGCTCGAGATCCGGCCGAACGACGTGGTCTTCGTTGCCGAGCAGCCAGTGACGAGCTGGAACCGTGCCGTGAGCCAGATCCTACCGCAGCTCATCCTTAGCACCACGACCAGGTTCACCGGCCTTTAGTGGTTCTTGATACCAACGGTGTGGGCGGGGCGGCAGCGCCCCGCTCAGCCCTCCAGAAAAACCACCTCGCCATCGGCGATCCGGGCGG
>JAPUGG010000283.1 GCA_027292975.1 Alphaproteobacteria bacterium
TAGGCGACGATGTTGTCGAACGCGGTGCCGGCGATCTGGAAGGTGCCGCCGATCAGGTGTTCCGCCTGATAGGCGGAGCTCGGCGTGGTCGTCAGGTTGACGGCGAGCCCGGATTCCTCGAAGGCACCCATTTCCTGGGCGGCGAAGATGGGTAGGTTGGGCGCGCCGGGGAAGCAGATGAGCTCGATTGGTAGGGGTATTTCGGTCATGGGGCGGTCCTTGGTTTGCTGGGAGGTGTGCCTTGGGCGTCGCGGATCGCCCGCCACACCGAAAACGGCGTCGCCGGCATGTCCAGGTTCTCGATGCCATAGCCCTTGAGCGCGTCGACCAAGGCGCCGATCACCACCGAGGGCGCCGGCGTGGTGCCGCCCTCGCCGCCCGCCTTGATGCCGAGCGGATTGGTGGGCGAGAGAACCTCGACGATTTCGGTCTTGAGAGGCGGCAGGTTGTCGGACCGCGGCATGCCGTAATCCATGAACGATCCCATCAGCGGCTGGCCCGAACCGGGGTCGATGTGGCATTGCTCCCACATCGCCTGGCCCACCCCCTGGGCGATGCCGCCATGGGTCTGGCCATGGACGATCAGCGGATTGATGCAGCGCCCGACATCGTCCACCGCCGTATAGCGGGTGATCACCGCCGCGCCGGTCGCCGGGTCCACCTCGACCTCGCAGACGGCGCAGCCGTTGGGGAAGACTTGCTCGTGCATCTCGTTGTCGGTCGCCACGGCCAGCCCGCCCCTGAGGGCGCCCGGCAGTTCGTAAGCCGCCGCCGCGCCGGCGAGCTCCAGGAAATCCAGCGCCCGGTTGCTGTCGGGCGCGCGGAAACGGCCGCCGGAAAATTCCACCCGGTCCACCGATGTCGCGAACACAATGGCGGCGATGCGGCGGCCCTTTTCGACCAATTCCGTCGCCGCCATGGACATCACCGTGGCGGCGTGACGCATGGAACGGCCCGAGTGCGACCCCCCGCCGACGCTGACCAGGTCGGTGTCGCCCATGATGATGCTGACCACCGAGACCGGCACCTGGAGCAGGTCCGAGACCACCTGGGCGAAGCTGGTTTCGTGGCCCTGGCCGCTGGGCTGGGTGCCGATGACCACCTCCACCACCCCTTCGGGCTTGACGGTGATCTCGGTGCGCTCCTTGGGCGCCCCGGTCGACGATTCGACGTAGTTCGACAAGCCCAGGCCCAACAGCGCACCGCGGGCCGCCGCCGCCTCGCGGCGGGCCTCGAAGCCGTCCCAATCGGCCAACCCCATGGCGAGGTCCATATTGGCCTGGTAGGTGCCGCTGTCGTAGCGGGTGTCCATGGCGTTGCGGTAGGGCATGGCGTCGGGCGCGATCAGGTTCTTGCGGCGCAACTCGACGCGGTCGAAGCCGAGCTCCTGACAGGCGATATCGATCAGCCGTTCCAGGGCGAAATTGACCTCGGGGCGGCCCGAGGAGCGGTAGGCCTGGGTCGGCGCGGTATTGGTGAAGACGCTGAGCGCACGCAGGCTCGCCGCCGGGATGTCGTAAGACCCGGTGATCAGGGCCGACCCCTTGGCCAAGGGCGAAAGGGAGACGCAACGCGCGCCCGAGTTGGAGATGTTGGTGGCCCGCATGGCCAGGAAGCGTCCCTCGGCCGTCAGGGCGAGCTCGACCTTGGTCACCAGGTCGCGGCCCTGGTAATCGCTGAGGAAGGATTCCGATCGGCTGGCGGTGAATTTCACCGGCCGCCCGAGCCTGCGCGCCGCCCACAGCACCAGGGCGAATTCCACGTACAAGCGGTTGCGAGTGCCGAAATTGCCGCCCACATCGTAGGACAACACGCGAATGTCGTCCTCCGCGATGCCCAGCACCGTCGCCACCTCGCCCTTCTGGCGGACGGCGCCGCCGCTGCCGGCCCAAAGGGTGTAGCGCCCGGTTTTTTCGTCGAAGACGCCAAGGGCGGCGCGCGGCTCCAAGGGCACGCCGGTCACCCGGCCGATGTTGAATTCCCGCGCAATCACGTGGTCGGCCGCTTTGAACGCCGCATCGGTGGCCGCCACGTCGCCGAAGCTGGTGTCCACCAAGACGTTGTTGGTCGCCTGGTCCCAGACCAGCGGCGCGCCCGGCCCCATGGCAGCCTCTGAATGGCCGACCCAGGGCAGCTCAAGGTAGTCCACCTCCACCGCCTCCGCCGCGTCGAGCGCGCCTTCCCGGGTCTCGGCCACCACCATGGCCACCGCCTCGCCCACGTGGCGCGCCTTGTCGGCGGGCAGCAGCATATGGGGCCCCTCGAACACCTTCGCCCCGCCCGGCCCGGTTAGCTTCATATCGAACCTGGTGGACGGCACCGGCGTGTGGGGGATGGGCTTGAGGCCGTCGGCCAGGCAATCGGCGCCGGACAGCACGGCCAGCACGCCGGGCAGGGCCAAGGCCGCCGCGCCATCGACCCCATGGATGCGGGCGTGGGGATAGGGTGAACGCACCATGGCGGCGTAAGCCTCGCCTTGGGCACGGAAATCGTCGCTGAAGCGCCCCGCACCGGTCAGCATGCGGTGGTCTTCCTTGCGGCGGATGGGTTGGCCGATGGCCCGGAAGCCCGAGCGCGCCGGTGTATCGAGCTCGCGCTCAAGGGTTTCGGCGTTGGCGTCGGTGGCTTTCGCCATGGTGTGAATTCTCTCCCCGCGTGGGACTCCGGTATCGCCGATTCCGGGTTATGGACACCGCTCACCCAAATACATTACTTTCGGGCGCCTTATGTAACCCAATAAAGAGCGGCAGGGAACCACCCGGGCGCGATCTGGAGGCACCATGGCGAGGACCACCAGCCGACCGAAGGCGGCCGAATTGCCCCAGCGCGGATATCGCGACCTGCAGGAGCATCTGGCGGCGCTGGACGCGGCCGGGCTTCTGGTGACCATCGATGAGCCCGTCAACAAGGATACCGAGCTGCATCCCTTGGTCCGCTGGCAGTTCCGCGGCTCCATAGCGGAAGCCGATCGCCGGGCCTTCCTGTTCACCAACGTCACCGATTCCCGGGGCCGCAGCTTCGACATCCCCGTGGTGGTCGGCGCGCTGGCCGCCAATAAGGAAATCTACCGCACCGGCTTAGGAGTTCCCTTGGAGGACATCGGCCCGCTCTGGGCCCGGGCCATGGGCAACCCGATCCCGCCCAACATCGTCACCCACGCCCCGTGCCAGGAGGTGGTGATCACCGGCCATGACCTGATGGGCGAGAATAAGGGGCTGGATGCCCTGCCGGTGCCGATTTCGACCCCCGGCTACGATGCCGCGCCTTACTTCACCGCCACCTTGGTGGTCACCCGGGATCCCGAAACGGGGGTCCAGAACATGGGCACCTACCGGGCCGGGCTGAAGGCCTCGAACCGGCTGGCGGTTCGCATGGCGTCGCGCACCGGCGGTGCGGGGGGCTACCTCCATTGGCTGAAGTGCAAAGAGCGCGGTGAGAAGACCATGCCCTGCGCCGTGGTTGTCGGAGCGCCGCCGGTGGTGGCCTATCTTGGCCCCCAGAAGCTCAGCCCGGCGCGCGACGAGGTCGAGGTGGCGGGCGCGCTGGCAGGCGCCCCGATCAACATGGTCAGGTGCAAGACCAATGACCTGACGGTCCCGGCCGAGGCGGAAATGGTGATCGAGGGCCTGGTCGACGTGGAGTATCTCGAGCCCGAGGCGCCGTTCGGCGAATCCCACGGCCATATCGCGCTCGAGGACTACAACATGATCTTTGAGGTCACCGCCATCACCATGAAGGCGAAACCGGTGCTGGCCTCGATCATATCGCAGGTGACGCCGAGCGAATCCAGCGTCATCAAACGGGTCGCCTACGAGCCCATGTTCCTCGCCCATCTGCGCGAAACGCTTGGCATCGGCGGCGTCCTCCGGGTGGTGTTGCACGAGCCGCTGACCAATATCCGCAGGGTGATCTTCGTGGTCATGAAGCGCGGCGTGGCCCGCACCGAAGTATGGCGGGCGCTTTACGGAACCGCGTCCTTGCGCGCCGATTGCGGCAAATACGTCATCGCCGTCAATGACGACATCGACCCGGATAACGGCGATGCCGTGTTCTGGGCGCTCGCTTACCGCGCCAACGTGCTGGCCGACGTGGAGGTGCTGCATCACCGGCCGCGCGGCCACGGCCCCAAGAGCGGCGACGTCGATGAGGACGGCAGCCTGCTCATCGACGCGACCCTGAAGGGCGACATGCCGCCCCTGGCGCTGCCCAAGCGCGAATTCATGGACGGCGCCAAGGTCTTGTGGGAGAGCCTCGGCCTGGCGCCGCTGGCCGCGGAGCAGCCGTGGCACGGCTACGACTTAGGCGACTGGTTCGAGGCCTGGGACCAAGCGGCAAAACGCGCGGTGGCCGGGGATTACGCGGAAAACGGCCGGCGCACCGCCCAGCGCCGGGTCAAGGACGTGATCCCCGAAACCCCGGTACGAACAGTGGAAGGCGACCCAAAATTATGACAGACTGGCGAGAATCAAGACCAAGTGAGGGCCGTCCGTAGGCTAACGGCCGGGCGGCCGTTTTAAATTTTTACAATGTCAAAGGGAGACGTTTTCATGAGACACCACCCATCAGCCGCAAATATCGGGCTCGGAATCGCCGCGGCCGCGATGATCGCGGCGACCGCGTTGACGGCGACGCCGGCCAAGGCCGACAAGGTCGCCGATTTCTACAAGGGCCGCGACATCACCTTTATCGTCGGCTTTTCCACCGGCGGGTCCTATGGCGTTTACTCACGCCTTGTGGCGAAATACATGGGCAAATACACGCCGGGCAAGCCGACCTACATCACCCAGCACATGTCGGGCGGCGGCGGCATGAAGGCCGCCAATTATCTTTACAACCGCGCGCCCAATGACGGCACCTTCTTAGGCTTCCTTTAGGATTCCCTGGCCGTCGGCCAGATCCTGTTCCCCAAGAAGGCAAAATT
>JAPUGG010000284.1 GCA_027292975.1 Alphaproteobacteria bacterium
AGACCTCGCCCGGTGCGCCGGGATCGCCCATGAGCTGGGCTACGACGAAATCAACCTCAACGTCGGCTGCCCATCGGACCGGGTGCAATCGGGCCGCTTCGGCGCCTGCCTGATGGCCGAGCCCGCCCGTGTGGCCGAATGTGTCGCCGCCATGGCGGGCACGGGCATCCCGGTGACCGTGAAATGCCGGATCGGTATCGAGGGCCGGGACGGCTTCGACGACCTTGTTGAATTCGTCGCCGCGGTTCGTAGCGGCGGCGTCAGGTCGTTTGCCGTGCATGCGCGCATCGCCGTGCTCGACGGCCTCAGCGCCAAACAGAACCGCGAGATCCCGCCGTTGCGTTACGGCGACGTGTACCGTCTGAAAGCGGCGGTTCCGGAGCTTGAGATCGTCATCAATGGCGGCGTCCGGAACCTCCATGAGGCCCTGGATCACCTCACCCATGTGGACGGCGCGATGATCGGCCGCGCCGCCTATCAGAACCCCTGGATGCTGGCCGATGCCGACCGGGCGGTGTTCGGCGTTACCGCGCCCGGCCCCAGCCCCGACCAGGTGATCAACCGGATGGTTGAATACGCAGACGAACATTTGCGCGCCGGCGGGCGTTTGGGCGACATCACCCGGCATATCCTGGGGCTGTTCCAGGGCGTGCCCGGGGCCCGGGCCTGGCGCCGGCATCTGTCGGAGAACGCCCATAAACCTGGGGCCGGGATAGGCGTGTTGCGGGCCGCGGCGGCCCTGATTCCGGCCGAGATCAGGGCGGTCCGGCCCGGGGCGGCAGAGGTTGAATTAGGTGACGCTAGACTCAGACGCTGAAGCTCTCGCCGCAGCCGCAGCGCGCCGTCTCATTGGGATTGCGGAAGACGAAACCGGAGTCGAGCAGCTTGTCCTCGTAATCGATTTCGGTGCCGTAGAGGTACAGCATGGCCATGGGGTCGATCACCAGGGTGATGCCCCTTTCTTCCACCACCTGGTCATTGGCGCCGATTTCCCGAGCGTAATCCATCTTATAGGTCTTGCCCGAGCAGCCACCCTCGCCGACGCCGATCCAGAGGCCGAGGACGGGCTCTTCCGCGGCGTCGAGGATGACCCGGGCGCGCACCGCCGCGGCCTCGGTCAGGGTGAGGACTTTTGCCTGTTGGGAAGTGCCTGTGGGTTCCGTCATCGCATCAGATCCTTCCTAGATAAAACCGAGTTCAAGCTTGGCCGCCTCGGACATGCGGTCGGGCGTCCAGGGAGGGTCCCAGACCAGATCGACGAACACCGAGCGCACGCCGGGCACGGTGCCGACCCGGTCTTCGACCTCGCCGGGCATGGATTCGGCGACCGGGCAATTGGGCGTGGTCAGCGTCATGACCACGCGGACATCGCCGTCGGCGTTGATCTCGACGTCGTAGATCAACCCGAGCTCGTAAATATTGACCGGGATTTCGGGATCGTTGACCGTCGCCAGCATCTCTATGACGCCCTGTTTCAGGGCATCGGGTTCGTCGGTCGATGGCGCCGGCGTCGCGCCGTCTGTCGGTTCGGCCCTGGGGGGTGGTTGGTCCATGGTGTTCACTCCGTCACCACCGTCTCGTCGGTTTGGTTGAGCGCCGCCTTGAGCGTGTGCCAGGCGAGGGTCGCGCATTTGACCCGCATGGGGTAGCCGCGCACGCCGGCGAGCACATTGAGCTTATCGAGGCCGTCGTCGAGCCGTTGGTCCTGTTCGCCGGTCACCACGCCGCGAAAACGCTCGAACATGGCCTGGGCGTTTTGCTCGGTCTGTCCCTTCAAGAGTTCCGTCATGAGCGACGCCGAGGCGGTGGATATGGCGCAGCCGCGGCCTTCGAAGCTGATGTCCTTGACCATGCCATCCTCCACCAGGGCATAGACGGTGAACTTGTCGCCGCAAAGCGGGTTATTGCCCTTGGCCTCGCGGTTCGACGGCTGGTGATGCCCGAAATTCCTTGGGCTGCGGTAATGATCGAGGATCACTTCCTGGTAGAGCTCACGTAAATCAGACATCAGCCCAATAGCTCCCGGACGATTTCGAGCGCGTTCACCAGCGCGTCAATGTCGTCGCGGCTGGAATAGGCCCCGAACGACGCCCGGACCGTGGCCGCCACGTCGAAATGTTCCATCACCGGCTGGGCGCAATGGTGCCCGGTGCGCACCGCGACACCTTGGTTGTCCAAGACGGTACCGATGTCGTGGGGATGGGCGTAGTTCAGCACGAAGGAAATTACCGCCGCCTTGTCCGGCGCGGTGCCGATGATGCGCAGCCCCGGTATCTCGGAAAGGCACGCGGCCCCATAGGCTAGAAGGTCGTCCTCATGGGCGGCGAGGCCCCCTTGGTCGAGGCCCGCAACCCAGTCCATGGCCGCGCCCATGCCGATGATGCCGGCGATATTGGGCGTGCCCGCCTCGAACCTCATGGGCGGCGCCGCGAATTCCGTCTTCTCGAATGTGACCGAGGTGATCATGTCGCCGCCGCCCTTCCAGGGCGGCATATGGGCCAGCAGATCGGCCTTGCCGTAGAGCACGCCGGTCCCCGACGGGCCGTAGAGCTTGTGGCCGGAAAAGGTATAGAAATCGCAATCCAACGCACGGACATCGATGGCCAGGTGGGGGACGCCCTGGGCCCCGTCCACCAGGACCAGGGCGCCGGCGGCATGGGCCATGGCGGTGATCTCGCGGACCGGAAGGACCGTGCCCAGCGCGTTGGAGATCTGGGTCACGGAGACCAGCTTGGTGCGTTCGCTCAGCAGTTTTTCGAACGCCTCCATGATCAGGACGCCATGGTCGTCGAACGGCGCGACCTTGAGCGTGATGCCCATCTCGTCCCGCAACAGCTGCCAGGGCACGATGTTGGAATGGTGTTCCATCTCGGTGATCAGCACTTCGTCGCCGGGACCGAGATTGGCGCGTCCCCAGCTTTGGGCTACCAGGTTGATGCCTTCCGTGGCGCCGCTGGTGAAGACGATTTCGTTGTCATGGGCGGCGTTGATCAGGCCTCGGGCCTTGCCGCGCACCGCCTCGAAGGCCGCGGACGTGCGTTCGGAAAGCTCATAGACGCCGCGATGGACATTGGCGTATTGAAACGCGTAGGTCTCGGCGACGGCGTCGATCACCGCCTGGGGTTTCTGGGCCGAGGCCGCGGAATCGAGGAAGGTCAAGGGCTTTCCATGGGACCGGGTCCCGAGGATCGGGAACTGGTCGCGGATGGCGGCGGCGTCGAAGCGTGGGGCGGTTTCGGTGGGTGACGCTGTGTCAGTCATCGAAGCCCCCTTCGTCCCGATCCTGCCACCGGGCGACGCAAGCGGTGAGGTGCCGGGCCACGGCGCCATGGTCGAAACGGTCGATGACGTCGCCGATGAAGCCAGCGATGAGCAACCGGCGCGCCTCGGCCTCCGAAAGCCCACGCGCCATCAGATAAAACAGCCCATCGGCGTCGAGATCGCTGACCGTCGCGCCGTGGGTGCATTTGACGTCATCGGCGAGGATCTCGAGTTCGGGCTTGGTGTCCGCCGACGCCCGGTCGGACAGCAACAGGGCCTGATTCTTTTGCCGCGCATCGGTGCCGATTGCCTTGGGCGCGACCCGGACCAGGCCCTGGAAAACCCCGTGGGCGCGGCCATCAAGGACGCCCTTGAAGAGTTCCTCGGTGCGGCATCTGGGGTGCGCATGATCGACCCGGGTGGTGTGATCGAGGTGCTGGCGGCGGCGTCCGAGATAGGCGCCGAAGAGGCGCGCGACGCCATCGGGCCCGGTGAAGGTGGCGTCGGTTTCCTGGCGCGACAGCGCCGCCCCTATGGCCAGGGCGAAGCTTCCGTAATGCGCGCCCTTCGCGATCTTAACCACGGCGCGGGCGGTATGCACGGCGCTTGGCCCGAGGTCCTGGACGCGGACATGGGTGAGGGTGGCGCCTTCGCCCAAAGCCACGTCGGTGACCGCGTTACTAAAGGCGGCGGCCCGGGCCCCGCTTGGCTCGCCATAGGTTTCGATCACCTTGGCCTCGGCACCGGCCCCGAGGGTCACCAGATTGCGGACATGGTGCGCGCCATGCTTGGCGCCCGAGGAGAGGAAGACCAGGCTGATGGGCTTATCCAGCTTGGCGCCTGGGTCCAACCGAACCACCGCGCCGTCGGCCATGAAAGCGGCGTTGAGGTCCCAAAGGGCACCGGCGGCGCCGTTTGCGGCGCTGAATTGTCCTTCCATGAGGCCCGGCGTCTCGGTGAGCGCCGCGGCTAGGGTGCTAATGGTAATGCCCTTGGCAAGGGTGGGGCGCCGGGACAGCCCAACGTGGAACCGGCCGTCGACGAAGACCAGTTTGGCCGCATGCTCGCCGGGCCCAAAATCAGACCGGGCATCGGCCTCGGCGGCGGCCTCGGCCTCGGGCACTGGGGAGAAGGCGTGTTTGGCAAGCACGTTGAGGCCGGTGAACTTCCAGGCCTCCAGCCCCCGGTGGGGCATGCCGGCATCTTTGAACCGCTGGAACGCATCGCGGCGGAGCGTATCCAGCCAATCGATGCCGCGGCCCGGGAGCCCGGGCGCCAGCCGGCCGAACGCCTGGAGATGGGCGTCCCCGGTGGTGGCGTAATCTGTGGTGGTCGCGGTCATGGTGGTGGGGCGCGGTCAGGCCGCGCTCTTTTCTCCGTTAAGGGCGGCGTAGCCTTTCTCTTCCAGTTCGAGGGCGAGTTCCTTGCCGCCCGAACGGACGATACGGCCATCGGCCATGACATGGACACGGTCGGGCACGATGTGCTCCAAAAGGCGTTGGTAATGGGTGATCACCAGCATGGCGCGGTCGGCGGCGCGCAGCCGGTTGACGCCATCGGCGACGATGCGAAGCGCGTCGATATCCAACCCCGAATCGGTTTCGTCCAGCACCGCCAGGGTGGGCTCTATCATCGCCATCTGAAAGATTTCGTTGCGCTTCTTTTCGCCGCCCGAAAAACCGACATTGATGGGCCGGGTCAGGAACTCCTGATCCATCTCGAGCTCGGCCAGGAACCCCTTGGCGCGCTTGAGGAAATCCATGGCGTCGAGTTCGGGTTCGCCGCGCGCGCGCAACTGCGCGTTGACCGCGGCCTTGAGGAACACCGAATTGGCGACGCCGGGAATCTCCACCGGGTATTGGAGGGCAAGGAAAACTCCGGCCTGGGCGCGCTCGTCGATGCCGAGCTCAAGCAGGTCCTTGCCCCGGTAGATGACCTCGCCCTCGGTCACGTCATAGCCGTCGCGGCCCGCCAACACGAAAGCCAGGGTCGACTTGCCCGATCCGTTGGGCCCCATGATGGCGTGAACCTCGCCCACCGGCAGGGTGAGGTCGAGGCCCTTCAGGATCTCGATCCCGTCGACGGATGCGTGCAGGTTGCGTATTTCGAGAATATTCACTTGGCGGATTCCTATCCGACGCTGCCTTCGAGGCTGATGCCCAGAAGCTTCTGGGCCTCGACGGCGAACTCCATGGGAAGTTGTTTCATGACTTCCTTGCAGAACCCGTTGACGATCAGCGAAACCGCGTCCTCGGCCCCGAGCCCCCGGCTCTGGCAATAGAACATCTGGTCGTCGGAGATTTTCGACGCGCTGGCTTCGTGTTCGACCCGGGCCGAGCGGTTGCGCACCTGGATATAGGGCACCGTATGGCCGCCGCATTCCTCGCCGATCAGCAGCGAATCGCACTGGGTGTAGTTGCGCGCGTTATGGGCCTTGGGATTGATGCGCACCAGGCCGCGATAGGTGTTCTGCGATCGCCCCGCCGAGATGCCCTTGGAGATGATGGTGGACGTGGTATTGGGCGCCAGGTGGATCATCTTGGTGCCGGTGTCGGCCTGCTGATAATTGTTGGTGACGGCCACCGAATAAAACTCGCCGACCGCTCCTTCGGCCTCCAGCAGCACCGACGGGTATTTCCAGGTGATGGCGGCGCCGGTTTCCACCTGGGTCCAGGAAATCTTGGCGTTGCGCCCGCGGCACGCCCCGCGCTTGGTGACGAAATTGTAGATGCCGCCGACCCCCTCGGCATCGCCGGGATACCAGTTCTGGATCGTGGAATACTTGATTTCCGCGTCTTCCAGGGCGATCAGTTCCACCACCGCGGCGTGCAGTTGGTTTTTGTCGCGCATGGGCGCCGTGCAGCCTTCCAGGTAGCTGACGTAACTGCCCGGCGCGGCGATGATCAGGGTGCGCTCGAACTGTCCGGTTTCCGCGGCATTGATGCGGAAATAGGTGGAGAGCTCCATGGGGCAGCGCACGCCTTCGGGGATGAACACGAAGGAGCCGTCGGAAAACACCGCCGAATTGAGGCAGGCGTAAAAATTATCCCCCTGGGGCACCACCGCGCCGAGGTATTTGCGGACCAGTTCGGGGTGTTCGGCCACGGCTTCGGAGAACGGGCAGAAGATTACGCCGAGCTCCGCCAGTTTCGCCTTGTAGGTGGTGGCGACGGAAACCGAATCGAACACCGCGTCCACGGCGACGCCGGACAGCACCTCCTGTTCCTTGAGGGGGATGCCGAGCTTTTCGTAGGTCGCCAAAATCTCCGGGTCGATCTCGTCGAGGCTCTTGGGTCCATCGTCCTCGGATTTGGGGGCCGCGTAATAGCGGATGTCCTGGAAGTCGATGGGCGGGTGGCTGATCTTGGCCCAAGTGGGGTCCTCGCCCTGCATGCCGAGCCACTTGGCATAGGATTCGAGCCGCCAGTCGAGCATCCAGGCGGGCTCGTTCTTCTTGGCGGAGATCAGGCGGACGACGTCCTCGTTCAGCCCCTTGGGGATGATTTCCTGGTCAAGCTCGGTCACGAAACCGAACTTGTAATCGGCCTCCGTGAGGGCGCGGACCTCATCGATTGTTTCGGGCGTGCTCATAATCGCTGTCGATTCCTCAGGCGGATCTGTTGGATTGGCGGGCGGGCGCCGGGACATCGCCGAACATGGCGGGCGTCCCCATGAGGTCGGCGATGGTGACCTCGGCCAGAGCGCGCTCCACCGCCTGGTTGATCTTGTGCCAGCCGGCGCGG
>JAPUGG010000285.1 GCA_027292975.1 Alphaproteobacteria bacterium
TCCCGTCGGCGCCGGTGGAATGGACCTGGGGCACGTCGAGCTCGAGCCCGGCGTTGATATTGAGCGACACCTCGGTGCCGTCCAGGGTGACCGCGGGCTGGTCCCGCAACTGGGCGAAGACCTGCTTTCGCGCGGCCCTCAGCCGCAGTGTTTCCACGAACCCCTGTTGCACGTCCTCTACCGGGCGAACGAAGACCTGCCGGTTTTCGGCATCGACGATCACCGTGTCGCCAGCATCGACCTTGGCGAACAGGTCCATGACCTGGCCGATCACCGGGATATCCAGCGCCCGGGCGACGATCGACACATGGGAGGTGGCGGAGCCCCGTTCCATGATCAACCCGCGCAGCCGGGCGGGGTCGTAGTCGAGAAGTTCCGCCGGGCCGACGGAACGCGCCACCACCACCACATCGTCGGGCAGATCACGCTGCGCGCCGCCATTGGCGCCGCCGGTCAGCCGCTGGAGCAGGCGAAGGGACAGATCTTCCATATCGTCGAGGCGTTCGCGCAAGTAGGGGTCGGTGAGCTGGCTCATGCGCATGGAGATGTTTTCCCGCACCTGCTGGACCCCGGCCTCGGCGGTGAGGCCGGACCGGATGGCGTCGCCGATACGCCCGATCCAGCCGCTGTCCGACGCCACCATGCGGTAAGCGTCCAAGACATCGCGATGTTCGCCCGCGTCGGATAATTCGCCGCGCCCGAACAGCCGGTCGAGGTTCTGGTGTACCGCCTCCACCGCTTCACCGAGGCGCCGGAGCTCGAGTTCGGGATCCTCGGCCACGACCTGGCGGATGGAGATATCGGGACGGTGGAGCACCGCCGTTCCCATGGCCATGCCCCCGTTCAGCGCCACCCCGTCCAGGCGAACCGGCAAAAGCGCGATGCCCTCCGCCGGCGCCCGCTCATGGGGGTTGACCAGCTCGCCGCTGGCCACCAGTTCGGCCAGCACCATGGCGGTGATCTGCATGGCCTCGATTTCTTCGTCGCTGTAGGTCCGCTCAATCTTGTTCTGCACCACCAAAACGCCGGCGACGCGGCCCGACCGCAGGATGGGGACGCCCATCAGCGAGCGAAAGACTTCCTCTCCGGTTTCCGGCCGGTAGACGAAAGCGGGATGGGACTGGGCATCGGACAGGGCCAGCGGCTGGGCGTAGGCGGCGATCTCGCCGACCAGGCCCTCGCCCACCCGGAGCCGGGTCTGATGCACGGCCCTGCGCCTGAGACCCTTGGTGGCGAATAGTTCGAGCACTTCGCCGGCGCGCAGGATATAGACCGAGCAGACCTCGGCGACCATTCCGGCGGCGATCACCTGCACCACCTTGTCCAGTTTCGCCTGGGCGGTGGCCTCGCCGGCCATAAGGTCCCTGATTCGTCCCAGCAGCCGGCGCGGCCCCACCCCGGTCGGGACCGCCTGCATTATTCCGCCGTCTCCATTTTGTGACGCTCCATCGATTCGTGCGCCATGGGATCAGTCCTGATCGAGATTATAGGCGGAATGAAGGCTCCTGACCGCGAGCTCGGTATAGTCCTCGGCCACCAGCACGGAAATCTTGATCTCCGAGGTCGAGATCACCTGAATATTGATGCCCTTTTCCGCCATCACCTGGAACATTTTCTGGGCCACGCCCGCGTGGTTGCGCATGCCGACCCCGATGACAGAGATCTTGACCACGTCGGGGTCCCCCACCAGGGCGGTGTACCCGAGCGTGTCGCGCGCCGCTTCCAGCACCCCCATGGCCGCCTCCAGGTCCCCCTTGGTCACCGTGAAGGTAAGGTCGGTGGCCTTGCCGTCCTCGGAGACGTTTTGCACGATCATGTCGACATTGATATCGGCATCGGTGAGGGGACCGAAAATCGCCGCCGCCACGCCGGGGCGGTCGGGAACCCGCGTCAAGGTAACCTTGGCCTCGTCCCGGGAATAGGTGATTCCACTGACCAGTTCCTGTTCCAGCATTTCATCCTCACTGACAACGAAAGTGCCCGGGCCGTCGCCGAAGCTGGACAGCACCTGCAGGCGCACGTCGTGCTTCATGGCCAGCTCGACGGACCGGATATGGAGAATCCTGGCGCCGAGGGAGGCCATTTCGAGCATCTCTTCGTAGGTGATTGTATCCAACTTGCGGGCCCTGGCAACGACCCTGGGATCCGCCGTGTAGACACCGTCCACGTCGGAGAAGATGTCGCAACGCTCGGCGTTGATGGCCGCCGCCAGGGCGACCGCCGTGATATCCGATCCGCCGCGGCCCAGGGTGGCGATGCGGCCGTCCCCGGAGATCCCCTGGAATCCGGCCACCACCTGCACCTCTCCATTGTCGAGGCCGCGCTTGAGCGCCTCGGTCTCGACATTGGTGATCCGCGCCCGGCCATGGACCCCCTCGGTTTGGATCGGAAGCTGCCAACCAAGCCAGGAGCGGGCAGCCAACCCCCGGCCCTGGAGAATGCAGGCGAGAAGGCCGACGGTAACCTGCTCGCCGGTGGACACCACCGAATCGTATTCGCTGCCGTCGCAATCGGCCCCGGCTTCGTTGACCCAGTCCACCAACCGATTGGTGACGCCGGCCATGGCCGAAAGCACCACGGCGACCTTGTCGCCCGCGGCAATGGCGGCTTCGACCCTATCGGCGACCGCCTTCATCCGATCCAGATCGGCCACCGACGTGCCACCGAATTTCTGTACGATGACTGCCATACGCCTTGTCCCAACCGCCCTTGCCGCTCGGAGCCGCGCCGCCGGCGGCGGGGCCGGCCCCCTGAAACGCATTCTCGCCGAGGGGAAGACTTGCGCCGGCGCAAGGCCTTATCAACGGCTTGCCCCGGCGAGGGCGCCAATTCATACTCTGGAACGTTGGCCCAGGCAAGCCCGGCCACCCTGTGAACGGCGAAGATCTTATTGAAATGCCTGCATCATCCGATCATGACCCTGGGGCGGGCGAGGACACCGGGGACGGCGCCGGGGCGCCATCGGTCGACGCCGCGGAAATCGCCGGCTTCGAGGCGCTCGCCGCCCAGTGGTGGGACCCGGACGGCCCCTTCCGCCCCCTGCACCGCTTCAACCCGGCCCGGGTGGCCTTCATCCGCGACCGGGCCTGCGCCCATTACGGCCGCGCGCCGCAAACCCACATTCCGCTCGACGGCTTGACGATGCTCGATATCGGCACCGGCGGCGGGCTGGTCGCCGAGCCCATGGCGCGGCTGGGCGCCGAGGTGACCGGCATCGACCCGTCGGCGAAGAATATCGGCACCGCCGATCTCCACGCCAAGGCCATGGGGCTCGACATCACCTACCGGACGGCGACCGCCGAACGGCTCGCCCGGGAGGGCAAGACGTTTGACATCGTGCTCGCGCTCGAGGTGGTCGAACATGTCGCCGACCTCGGCGCCTTCCTGGGCGCCGGCGCGCACCTGGTCAGGCCGGGGGGAATTTTCATCGTCGCCACCCTCAATCGCACGGCGCGCGCCTATGCACTGGCCATCATCGGCGCCGAATACGTCTTGGGCTGGCTGCCTCGAGGGACCCATGACTGGAACAAGTTCGTCACCCCGGCGGAGCTGAGAGCGGGGTTGGAGGCCAGCGGATTGCGGGTCACCACGGTTTCAGGGATCGTCTTCAACCCTCTGACCGCGTCCTGGCGGGTCGGCACCGATACCGGGGTCAATTACATCACCGTCGCCGAAAAAACTCCTTAAGAGGCATCAGGCTGACAAGCCCGAGGACCGCAAGCATCGCGGCGTTAACGAATCGTCTGCGTTGTGCCGGGAGCGAACTTTAGGCAAGTGGACCACGGCATCGGTCTTCGGTTCGCGCCTGGTATGTCCGATTAAACAAGCGGTCATAAACGACTTCGCTGTTGTGCCTGGCGGGTGGGGCTATTATTCATAGCCTGGCTTGTCGCGGCCAATGGGGACGAAATTTGGCAGAACCATCGGAAGACCTATTTCGGGTTACCCTCCTCGGGACGGGAGCCCCACCACCGGTTTTGAATCGTTTTGGCCCCAGTACCCTGGTTGAAGTCGGTGATGAGAAATTCATCTTCGACGCCGGGCGCGGCGCCATGCAGCGGCTGCACCAATTGCAGATCCCCTTCGCCGACATTACCGGCATGTTTCTCACCCACCACCACTCGGACCACGTCGTTGGGTTCATCGATCTTTGGCTCACCGGCTGGATCGGCCGGCCATGGGGCAAACGCAGCATTCCGCTGAAGGTTTGGGGGCCCGAGGGGACACGGCAGATGGCGGAGCATCTTCCCCTCGCCTTTGCCACCGATATCCGTGTGCGAAGTGGAAACTACCCCGCCCAAGGCGTGAAACTCGAGGCGACGGAGATATCCGAAGGGTTGGTTTACGACCAGGGCGGCGTAAAGGTGACGGTATTCGAAGTGGATCACGGTGGTGAAGCGCTCATGGCGTTCGGATATCGCATCGACTACCGGGGCCACTCGGCGGTGATATCGGGAGACACCACCTTTAACGAAAATCTCATCCGCCACGCGCAAGGAACCGACGTGCTGATTCATGAAGTCACCATGGCGGCGGGCGCCGCGGTCGAAAATGAAGAGATGATCCGGAGAATTGGCAACAATCACACCTTTCCCCAGCAGGCCGGTGAAGTCTTCGCACGCACCAAACCGCGACTCGCGGTCTACACCCACTTGTTGCTCTTCGGCAGCGCCCGGGCGGAAGACCTCATCCCCGCCACACGGACGAAGTACCAAGGCCCCCTCGAGGTCGGCGAGGATTTGATGCAGATCGATATCGGGGAAGACCTTCATATCAAACGATTCGCGCCATCGGAGGGCGGCCAGCCACCGGATTGAGGCCCGACCCACCACGCACGCTCCGACCGCCATAAGCGAGAATCCGAAGAAACCCCAATCGCCCAAGGATCCCATTGAAAGCGGGCTCGTAAATCGATGGTCACGCAAATCTTTTGGCGTCAGTATAGGGATCGATAACCGCACGACGCACTATGGGACAAAGGTCTTATGCCTACGAGTTATGAAGCCGATAATCGATATTCCGGCGGGTTGCGGTCGGGAGAGGCCTATATGGAGGCCCTCAAGGACGACGGCCGCCGCGTGTTCATCGACGGCGAGGAGGTCAGCGACGTCACCACCCATCCTGCCTTCGCCGAAGGGGTACGCTCGATCGCCGATATGTATGACATCGCCTTCGATCCCGCCAACCGGGAGGTCATGACCTATCCCTCCCCGGCGACCGGGGCACCGGTCAATCGAAGCTGGCAGCTTCCCCAATCACAAGACGATCTTGTGACCCGGCGCCGCGCCATCGAGAAGCTTTCGGAATCGAACTTCGGATTCATGGGCCGCGGCCCCGACCACGTCGCCGGGTTCTTCGTCGGCTGGGCCATGGCGCCGGAAGTTTTTGCCGAAGACGGCAACCGACGGTTCGCCGATAACCTGGTCAAATTTTATGAGTTCCTGCGCGATCACGACGGCTACATCACCTACACCATCGTGCCGCCCCAGATCGACCGCTCCAAACCGGCCCATCAGCAGAACCCGTCGGACCTTTACGCCGGCGTGGTCGAAGAAAGGGATGACGGCATCGTCATCCGGGGCGCACAAATGCTCGGCACCGGTTCGGCGCTGTCCGATTACGTGCTTCTGAGCACCATCCGGCCGTTGGGCAAGGGGGATGAGAATTTCGCCATCAATGTCGCCATTGCTTGCAACGCGCCGGGCGTCCGCATCTATTCGCGCCGCTCCTACGGCCAAGCGGCGAGCAGCGTTTTCGACTATCCCTTGGCGTCACGATTCGACGAAAACGATGCCCTGGTGGTCTACGACAACGTGGTGGTCCCTTGGGACCAGGTATTCGTCTACAAGAACATCGACATTTGCCGGGATCAATGGTGGGCGACCCCGGCCCACGTGATGGGCAACAATCAGGCCCAGATTCGGTTCACCACCAAGCTCCGCTTCATGGTCGGGGTGGCGCAACGGATCGCGCAAATGAACGGCGTGGCAGCCCTGCCGCCGGTCCAAGCCCTGCTGGCCGACCTGGCGGTCCAGGCGAGCATCTACGAAGGGCTGGTCGACGCCCAGATCGCCACCGCCACCACCACCGCCAACGGTTATGTCGAACCAGGGCGCCAGGCGCTCTATGCGGCGATGGTGACGCAGAGCGAGATTTATCCGAAGATGCTGAACCTGATACGCGAGTTGTGCGGCGGCGGCCTGATCCAGCTTCCGTCCAGCGTCGAGGATTTCGCCAATCCCGAGATACGCGCCGATATAGAGCGATACATCCAATCGCCGGACCATTCGGCGCAAGAAAGGGTCAAGCTGATGAAACTGGCCTGGGATCTGGTGGGATCGGAGTTCGCGGGTCGCCACGACCAATACGAAAAATTCTACGCCGGCGCGCCGTTCGTGGTGAAAATGAGCATGTACCGGAACTACGATTTCGCCACCAGCCAACGCCTGGTGGACGAAGCGCTTGCCGGCTACGACACCACCGGCCGGTTGCCGAAGACCGACTGAAAATCCTAAACAATGGGGCGGATCGGCCGGCGAACACCGCCCCCAGTTGAGGGAGTGTCAACATGCCCTATCGCGATGTCCGCGCCTACCTCGATGAACTGGCCCGCCGCGAGCTGTTGCACGTGATCGATGAGCCGATCGGACGGGACACCGAGCTGGTGTCCCTGGTGCGCCTTCAGTTTCGCGGCCTGCCCGAGGCCCAGCGCAAGGCCTTCTGGTTTCGCAACGTCACCCGCTCAACCGGGCGCAGATTCGATGCCTCGGTGGCGCTGGGGTCGCTGGGAAGCTCGCGCGCGGTCTACGCCGCCGCCCTCGGCGTCGCAAGCGAGGATATCGCCGCGACCTGGGGCAAGGCCCATGGCAATCACTTCCCCCCCCGTCCGGTTCCCCGCGATCAGGCGCCGGTCAAGGAAATCGAGGTCAAGGCCCCGGACCTGGGCGACGGTGTCGACCGGTTTCCCCATTTGATTTCCACCCCCGGCTTCGACCCGGCGCCCTTCATCACCGCCGGGGTCTGGGTTTCCCGCGACCCGGAAACCGGGGATTACAACCTCGGCATCTATCGGGGGATGATCAAGGCGCCCGACCGCATCGGCTGCGCCACCGATGTCTCCACCCAGCACCTTGCCATCCAATGGGAGAAGGCCCGTCGGCTGGGCCGCCCGCTGGAGGCCGCGATCTTCATCGGTGGGCCGCCGGCGCTTCTGCTGGCGGCGGTCAGCAAGGTTCCCTATGGGGTCGATGAGTACGGCCTGGCGGGCGCCCTGAACGGGGAATCGATCGACGTTGTCCAGGCGGAAACGGTGGATATGCTGGTTCCGGCCTTTGCCGAGATCGTCATCGAAGGCGAGATTCGCACCGACATTCTGGAGCCCGAGGCGCCCTTTGGCGAGGCCAGCGGCTATCTCGGCCCCCGCAAGATGGAAAAGGTGTTCGAGGTCCACGCCATTACCCACCGGCCCACGCCGGTCTACCAGGGCATCATCAGCGAGTTCCCGCCCAGCGAAAGCACGGTGATCCGCAAGGTGGCATTCGATTCGATCTACCTCAATCACCTCCGTGATGCCTGCAATATCCCCTCGGTGACAAAGGTGGCGTGCCAAGAAATGGCGAGCTGCAATATGATGTTCGTGATCCAGCTGGATCAACCCAAGCTAGGGCAACCCTGGCAGGCACTGCGGGCCGCGGCCGCCTTCGACTCGTCGCTGGGCAAGATATTCATCGCCGTCGATTCCGACGTCGATCCGGATTCCATGGACGCGGTCCTCTGGGCGCTCGCCTATTCCATGCAGCCCCATCGCGACGCCGAGATCATCCGCGGCAAGGTTCCCCGTCTCGATCCCTCGATCGCGCCGTCGGACAACCAAAAGCAAATGGACTACCCCGACGGGGCCGGGGCCTCGGCGCTGTTGATCAACGCCTGCCGCGAACATCCCTATCTTCCGGTATCCCTGCCGCGCCGGGACTTCATGGAGGCCGCGCGGGCACGCTGGCA
>JAPUGG010000286.1 GCA_027292975.1 Alphaproteobacteria bacterium
GCGCTGGACGCGATAATGAGCTGAACGCGTTTTCCCTTAAACGAGACCTCGGCGGAAGCCGGGGCCAGGGACGCCGCCGCCCCCAGTGCCGCCGTGGCGGCGAGGGCTAAACGCCAATTGATGAAATGAGTTCCCATGTAACCCTCCCTGACCGTTTTCGGTTGATGCCTCTTGCGCCGCGGTCGACAGGCGCAAGCCCTTGCCGATCACTATAGACCGCTTGGAGGGCGCGGTAAATCGCCGTCGCCCATGCCCTGCACCAGGCCACGGGCCGGTCTGCCGGCAAGCGAGAACCGCTATTGACCTAGGTCGCGGGGCCGGTGGAGCGGGGCGTGGAGATCACCCCGGTCAAGGCCTCGGGCCCGAGCGCCATGATCGCATCCTCGTCGAAGATGTCGCCCATTTCCGATGCCACGCCACTGGCGGCGATGGCCTCGAGCCACTTGCGGTGCACCCGGGGGTCCTGGTCCAGGTATTCGATCTGACGCCCGCCGTCCTGGATGGAGATGGACCCGCCGCCTTCGGCGCTTTTCTTGCGCAGCGATATGAACGGATAGCGGCGGCTGCCGAGGCTGCAGGCGAGGTAGCGGGCGGGCGTGTCGCAGGTGTTGAAGTGCTGATGCAACATCCAGAACGGCGGCGTGTACATGATCCCGTGGCGCCAGGGAATCTGCTTGAATTCCGAATCGCCCTCGTACCAGAGCAGGGAATAGCCCTCGCCGGTGACCGCATGCACATGGGTGCCCGCGGCATGCCGGTGGGCCTTCTTGTAGCGGCCCTTGGGGATTTGCGAGGTATGGGCATGCATGGTGCCGTCGGCCAGGATGAACGAGACCGTCATCGACCCCTTGCCCCGGGCGTCCATTTCATAAAGTTTGAACGACCCGAGGTCGTGGACGAAGTTGGTTTCCCACAGGTTGATAGGCGCGACGTTGGCGCCGCGATCGACCGGCACGAGATCGCCCTCGCCGTCGAAATGGTTGGTCTCGCCCATGCGTTCGGGAAAGGTGTGCGCGTTGGCGAAGACGAAATCCTCGTTGTGATAGAGGTTGAGGGTCAAGGGCGCGTCGTTGGTGCATGACAGGCGCGCCGGGTCCCGGCCCGAGCCGTTGAAGACCTGGTATTGGCAGTTGAGCGGAATGGCGAACACCGCCTTGGGGCCCCATTCGAAGGTCCGGGACGTGCCGTCGGCCATCCACACCGTGGTCGAACCGGTCCCCGCCAGGACATAGAAAAAGGCTTCATAGAGGTGCTTGATGGGCCGCGTCTTGCCGCCGGCGGGGACCTCGAGCACGTAATTGGCCATGAAATCGCCGCGCCCGTGGGTATGGGCGAAACAACCCTTGGCCTCGTAGCGGTCCCAGTCGCCGAGCTCAAGCGCCAAAAGGTCATGGCCGAAATCGAGATGGATGGGAATGCCCTCCCCCTCGGCCCAATTGAGGTAGGGGTCGACCAGGAACTTGTCGGTCAGATCTATTTCGGGATTGGTTTCGGCCTCGGTTGGCATGGAGGGTCCTTTGTTTTCTTAGGTAACGGCGCAGCATAACCCCGCCGCCGGATTGTCGCCATTAATAGCACGAGTTTCCGGTTTTGCGGCCGCCCGATAAAATGAAGGCGCCCCCTCAAGGGGCGCCGAGTTTGAAACCTTCTGGTGGCGCCGGGGCGTTCTCGGGCCCCATGCGCATCTATTCGCTGCACGCAGCGATCATCGTGCGAGTGTGATCGAAGTCTTTGCGTCCAATCCACCCACGACCGCCGCAGCGGCAAATACCTTCACCAAGGGTTTAGACATCCGATCACCTCCTTCCTGTTGTTGAAATGGCGGCGCAACTTGGGACGGCTGGGGCCGTCTGTCAAGCGCCTTGTCGGTCTTTAACCGGGCGAGGCAGGCCGCGAACGCGTCCCCCTATTTGCATTTCATGACGGTCGGCTCGTTGCGCTTGCCGGGCTTATAGGTGATGTCGCACGACATGCCGACCTTGAGCTTCTTGCGCCTTGCCTTCTTGCCGTTGACGGTGATCTTGGTCCGCGAGCCGGAAATCTTCGACTTCACGGTCTTCCCCGCGCCGTCCTTGTAGGTCACCCAGCGCCCGTCGGGGGTGAGGGTGGCGATCTTGGTCCTCTTGACCCGCACCGTCGGTGCTTTCTTGGCCAGCACCTGCTTGACCAGCGCGACGGTGGTGGGCGTCTGGCGGAAGGCGGCCTTGACCCGCTTGGCCACGTCTTCGCCATAGAGCGGATCGATGGGGCGATTGGCGATCTTGGCCTGGGCCCGCAATTCCTTGCTTTCAAGCGCCTTGCGGTAGGCATCGCGCAATACCGCGAGCCGGCCCTTATGCATCTTCGGCGGCCCGGCGGTGAAACGCGCCAGTTCCGCCTGGGAGCCGATCAAGGCGACGATGGCCTTGGCGTCGGCGGTCTCGGCCAGGTCCTTGGCCTGGGCCACGCCCGGCACCGGCGCGCCGCCGATCTGCAGCACATAGCGCCCCCTGCCCGAATCGACGAAGCCGCGCACCGAGGATCGTCCGCCCATCATGCCGACCAGCTCGCCCCGCATGATGCCGAGTTGCGATCGCGTGCCGCCATAGCCCGGGATCAGCTTGATATTCAGATTGAAGGCGTTGGACAGCATGACGGCTTCGTTGTAGGCCGAAGACCCGATGCCCGCGGCGCCGAACTTATGGGGCGCGCCGCCGCCCTTGAAATCGCCGATCGACTTGAACCTGAGCTGGGCACCGGTCGCCACCATACGGGGGTCGGCCGCGGCTTTGCCGATCCAGGAAAATTTGTTGAGATCGAAGCGGATGCCCCTGCGCCCGATCAACTGGGCGTAGATCAGCCCGGTGTTGAAGGTGCCGATGACGAGCCCGTTCGGTTTCGAACTGTAGATCAGGTTGGCGCCGATCACGTGCCCGGCGCCGGGCCGGTTGACAACCACGAAAGTGGTGCTCGCCATGAACCGCTTCATATGCCTGGTGACCAGCCGGGCATAGAAATCGTAGCCCCCGCCCGGCGTGGTGGCGACGATATAGGTCACGTTCTTGCCCTTGAAGTAATCGGCCGCGCCGGCGGCGAAACCGGGATTGGCAATGCTCAGCGCACCAAGCGCCACGGCGCCCCAGGCGGCCCCCTTGAGAACACAATCGGTCACGGCCCGTCTCCTTCGCAATGTGGTTCGAACTGATCTTTTTGTCCTTGGCGCATCTTGACCGAAGCGGCGACCGGCGGCAAGCCGGGGCTGGCGGCGCACGAGTCCGGTTTCAGCCTTGGTCCGGCACGCGCGTTTCCGTCAACGCCCGGCGCCCGTGGCCGGTTGCTCGACCACCACCTGGCGCACGGCGCCGCCGGTGAAAATAACCCGTTTGCGGGGATAGACCCAAACCTCGTCGCTTGGCGGGACCTTGAGAACCCGCCGGGGCCGGCCCCAGGACTCACGCACGGCGTCGGCTGTCCATCCCTTCTCGACCCGGCCTTCGATGATGCCGACGACCCAGGCGGGGGGAAAGCGCTTGAGAAGCGCGCTACGGTCGGCATTAAGGCGCCGGGCCCGGCGCGCGCGGCGGCGGTTCTGCTGCCGGGTCTCGTAGCCCTCCTCCATGCTGCGGCTCCGCGCCTCGCGTTGCTTGCGCTGGCGCTCGAGGTGTTCCCGCGCCGCCCGGTCCATCCTGAGGCGCCGTTCCTTGGACCATCGCCGGGCCCGATCGCGCTCCAACTTCTCGCGTTCGGCGCGGCGTTCGCTCTTGCGCTTCTTGACCCGGCGCTCTTCCTCCTCCTGCCACCTGTCCTTGTCCGTGCGCCCCCTCTGGCCGAGCTGGATCATTCCGCCCGCGTGGCTCGCCGTGGCGAACATGCCGCGCTCGCCCGTGGCCCGTGCCGGGGCCATCTGGAAAACGCTGGTCAGGAACAGTGCGACAACAATCCGGACGACCGGCCCCATGTTCCGCCTCCTTGCGTGCCTCACCGGAGACGATACCTCAAAGATCAGTAAAAATAACCGTTGTTGAGCGCCCACAGCCAAAGGTAAACGAATTTCTCGTTATGGAGCTCCATGAATCCGAAATGCCCGTAGCGCGGGACCAAAACCACGTGGCAGCGTTTCACGCCGGCGGCGCGGTATTTGTCCGCCATGAATATCTCCCGCTTGTCCGCCAGTGTCTCCCCCGCAACCCAGTGGCCCTTGTCGTTGTCGCCCACCAGCAGAAGAACGGCGATGGATCTGAGCCAGTCCGGGTCCGGGTCAACCAGATGGTCGAAGAACTCTTCGCGAGGCAAGCCGGTCGCCCGGGGCCAGGCTTCAAGGGCATCGACCATGCCCCGGTGCTGGTTGTCGCACAGCCCGGTCTTGATCTGCGAGCGGTGCGCCGATTCCGCCCATTGGAACAATTCCTCGGGCCCACCCCAAGGGCAGAGGTCGGCGGGGTCTTCGTAGCCCGACGCCCGGTAGGTATCGGGCGAACGGCGCGACACGTGCCCCACCGGATACTCGGTGTACCCCTCGGCGCCGGTGGCCTCGCGCCACTGCTTGCGCCAGCCGTCGGGCCCGCCGGAGCCCCACCCGACGAGGCCGATCACCCTGTTTTCCCCCGCGAACCGGTGAAGCGCCGCCGCCATGGGGCCGCCGGTGGAATGGCCCCAGGCGATGATGTCGCGCCCGCCGAGGTTCTCGGCCACCAGCGCGCCGGCGCCCTCCAGGATCACGTTGAAGGTGCATTTCTCGTTGCGGTCCAACACCTCGTCTTCGGGCAGGGCGCGGTCAAAAAGATAGATGGGCTGGCGCGTCGAGATGGGCACGGCCCAGTGGTTGCCCGGCGGGTAATGTCCAGGGTAGCTGATGGTGAGCACGTGATGGCCCTGGGCCGCCAGCACCCGGGCCGGGCCGGGGCGGTGGTCCGGCGTCTGGTCGAACACCATTTCCGAATCCGCGCCGCCGTGAAAGAAGACGAAGGCGAGGCCGGGATCGGCCGCGGTCTCGGGCGTGTAAAAGCGGCCGTGAATATCCCAATCGTATCCGTTGCGGGCAAAGCGCGCCGTCACCTCGCGAATTTCGAACGGAGCCTCGTCATGGGGCGGCCCGATGTCGAGCCACTGCTCCCAGGAAAGGCGGAGGGGAATATCATCGCCGGCAAGGCCGTCGAGATACGCCCTGACGGCGCCGTTGGCTTCATTCATGGGCAGGGTCAGACGACACCGCCGCAGGCAATGCAGCGCATGTTCTTCTTATGGAAGATCTGGTCGAGATCGCCGTCCTGAAGGGCGTAGTCGGCGAGAACCCTGAGCGCCTTGGCTTCGTCCACGATGCCGTATTTCTCGGCCATGTCCTTGAAGAAATTGATGTGATAGTCCCGCAACTCCCAATCGATCTTGACTTTGATACCCGACATGAAACTCTCCTGTTGGCATGTGACGGGAGAGAAAATAGCCCCAGGGCACCCCCTGGACAAGGGCCCATGGGTAATGCTCTAGGCCGAAGCTCTGCTATAAGTATGGCCCCAAGGGGCCGGACCCCTTTTAGGAACAAGGATTCGTCCATGGCCACCATCATCCGCGCCGCAAAGCCGAAAACCAAGGCCAAGGGCGGACCCAAGGGTTTCCGCCCACCCAAGTCAATGCCCCGGGCGGAGGTGTTGCGTTGCGCGCGCGCCGTGATGCGGCGCAAGGATGTCCCGGTCCGGGATTACGAGGACATTTTCCGCCTCCAGGCGCTTGGCATGGACTGGGATATCGGCCTCAGGGTCTATTGTCCGCGCGCCAAAAGCCGCATCACCCGGGGCGCCGACGGCAAGCGGGCCGGCATTTTCCTGCTCCATGGCGGCTCCGGCGATTTCAAGGCGATGGCCGTGATCGCCGGCCTGTTCGCGCGGAAATTCGGTTTCAAGGTGGCGGTGATGACCTTTCCCGGCCGGCTCTACCTCGACCATGAGAGCCGCGACTGGCCGGGCGACACCATCGGCGAGGACGGCACCGTGCGCACGCCCCTCTGGCAGAAGGGCGAAACCGTGACGCCCGACCAGTACACCGTCATTCGCGATACCTCCAAACGCATAAAATACGGCACCCGCCTCCACGCCCGGGCCAAGCCGGGATCGCGATTTTACGACCGCATGGCGTCTTGGCCCATGGCCTTCGAGGAAGCCATGAAGACCGCCTGCGCCCGGCACTTTCCCGAGGATGAATTTTCCATCTATGTCCACGGGCATTCGACGGGCGGGCCCTATGTCTGCATGCTGAGCCAGCGGGTCGCCAACATCCAAGGCATCATGGCGGTGGAAAATTCCACCTTCGGCACCATCAACGAAGCGAAACACCTGTGGTCGGGCGGCATCGGCAAGATCGAGGGGTTCGGGCGGGTCGCCAAGTTGGGCGAAAAATGGAAGGACCGGTTCAACGACCTGTACATCCGCACCTGGCGCGACCTCGCCCGCTACAAGGGCCCGGAGGCGCTGGGCCAGGAAGGGCCCGAAGCCCTGATGCGCTTGCCGTGGCTGATGGAAGAGATCCTCGAGCGCTGGGGCGTTGCCCGCAAGCGGCCCCAGTTCAAGGCCGAATACCCGATCACCCACAACATCAGGGGCGCACTGGTGGCCGCCGCCCGGGCGGTGGCCCGGCGCCTCAAAATGAATCCCAGGGAAGCGGCGGCGCTCCGCGATCATTACCTCGGTTACACGCGCGAGCTTTCGGGTCCCGGCGTCAAGCCGGTGCCGCCGACGCTGTTCCTCATCACCAAGGACAGCCGCGACCATTCGCCGGAGGTCTACCGCGAGGTCATCATCCCCAGATTCAAGGCGATCAAGCCCGCGCCCAAGATCGGCCTTACCCGGCTCGGCGCCGGGGTCCATAGCTACGCCACGCCCGAAGCGGGCCTGCCCTTGGGGGTAGCGCCGGTGGTGGCCAAGTTCTATCACGACGCCATCACCCAGGGCTTCTATTCACCCCCGGCGCGGCGCCGGGGGTCGCGGCAAACAACATGACGCCGCGGGAATCTCGGGAACCGGATTCGGGAGGCGCGAGGTAATGGAGAATTTCACGCCGTTGTCGGCGCTTGCGGGCGGCGCGCTCATGGGCCTCGGCGCGGTGGTTTTGCTGGGGCTCACCGGCCGCATCGCCGGAATCAGCGGGATCATTGCCGGATTGTTGCCGACGGGCCGCGGCGAAGTGCTATGGCGCCTGGCGTTTCTGGTCGGCCTGGTGGGCGGCGCCGCGATCTATCGCACCCTTGGCGGCCCCCTGCAGGCGATCCAGTTCTCCATGTCCACCTTCATGATCGTCCTGGGCGGGCTCTTGGTGGGCTTCGGCGCGGGCCTGGGCGGCGGCTGCACCGCCGGCCACGGGGTGTGCGGCGTGGCGCGCGTCTCCAAGCGGTCACTCTCGGCGGTCGCGGTCTTCATCCTCACCGCCGGGCTCACCGTCTTCCTGATCCGCCACGCCCTGTGGGGCGGATGATGGCGCGCGTCGCGGCAGCCCTCGTCTCGGGCCTCCTGTTCGGCCTTGGTTTGGCGGTCTCGCAAATGGTCAACCCGGCCAAGGTGCTCGGCTTCCTGGACATCGCCGGGCCCTGGGACCCGAGCCTGGCGCTGGTGCTGGCGGCGGCCGCTGGGGTCGCGCTGATCGGCTATCGGGCGGTGCTGTCCCGGCCCAAGCCGGCCCTGGCCCCTGCCTTCTCACTGGCCCAGGAGACCGGGATCGACGCCAAGCTGGTGATCGGCGCCGCCCTGTTCGGCATCGGCTGGGGACTGGCCGGCCTGGACCCGGGCCCGGCCTTCGCCTCCCTGGTCTTCGGCCAGTCGGAAAGCCTGTTCTTCCTCGGCACCATGGGCCTCGGCCTCCACCTGGCCCGCCGGATGAACTGACCCCATGGCAAGCACGGCGGCGGGAATCCCACATTGCGGGATTCCCGGAAAATCCACGCGGCATCGACGAGGGCGCGGTGACGCCCGAGGCCGCCAAGCGGGATACGGATACCAGGGCCGATTAGCCCTCCCCCCTTCACTCCGCGGCGGTGTTCCTGCGCATGGCGTTCAAATGTTCCAGCACCTCTTCCACGTGCATCACGTCGGCGTATTTGTGGTGCAGGTCGAACAGGTTGACCTTGTGGGAGAGGTCCGATCGGTCGAAGGTGCATTCCTCCACCAGCGCCGTGTGAAAGCCGTTGGAATAGCCGTCCACCACCGTGGCGCGGACGCAGCCCGAGGTCGATTCGCCCAGGGCGATCAGC
>JAPUGG010000287.1 GCA_027292975.1 Alphaproteobacteria bacterium
GCCGCCATCAACCCGGTGCCGGGCATCATTTCGAACCCGGCGTCGCGGTAGGCGGAGATGGTGGCCGCCGCCGGCGCCGGCCCCTGGCCGGCCAACACCCTGACCGGCGCCTGGCCGCGGTCGGACAAGATCATCGGCACATCGCCGGCCGGGCCGCACATAAGGGGCTGGACCAACTGCAGGACGAAGCCCGCGGTCACCGCCGCGTCGAAGGCGTTGCCGCCCTTCTCCAGCGCCCCCATGGCCGCGGCACTGGCCAGCCAATGGCTGGTCGCCACCATGCAATGGGTGCCCATCAGCTCGGGCCGGGTGGTCGGCATGCCGCGGTAGGCGCGGCCCGGATCGGCTGTCTCGGTCATTTATTTTCCTCCTCCATTGGCGTGCTGCTCCCCTAATTCGCGGGGGACGGCAGGTCGTCGGTGGTGCCCTTGAAGGCCATGAAACCGCCGTCGATCAGCAGATCGCTGCCGGTGCAAAACGAGCTGTCGTCGGACGCGAGATAGAGCGCGCCGGCGGCGACCTCGTCGACGGTGCCGGTGCGCCGCGCCAGGTAATAGCGCCCGCGCACCTTGCGGGCGTTCTCTATGGTCCCGTAGCGGCGCAGCGAGCGCGGCGTGTCGATGGCCCCCGGCGATATGGAATTCACCCGGATGTTGTCGTCGGCATGGTCGATGGCCATCACCTTGGTGAGTTGCAGGAGGGCGCCCTTGGACGCGCAATACCCGGCCCTGAGCGGCACGCCGATATGCCCGTACTGCGAGGCGATGTTGATGATCGCCCCGCCGCCAGCCTCCGCCATGGGCGGGATGGCGTATTTGCACATCAGGAAACATCCGGTGAGGATGACCGTGATCTCGCGCGTCCAGTCTTCCAGCGGCTTATCCACCACGGTGCCGTCGGGCGAGGCCCCGGCGGCCACGTTGACCAGCACGTGGGGGCCGCCGAGCTGCTCAACGGTCAATCGCACGGCACGTTCCGCGCTGGCCGGATCGGCGACGTCCAGGGGGCAGGCCACCGCCTTGGCGCCGGCGGCCTCGAGATCGGCGACGGTCCGCTCGGCACCATGGAGGTCGATGTCGGCGACGCAGACCGAGGCGCCGGCGGCCGCGAAACGCCGGGCGATGGCGCCGCCGATGGCGCCCCCCGCCCCGGTCACCAGGGCGGATTTTCCCTCGAGCTTGCCGTTTGCCATGGGTCGTGCCTCCCGGGTATGGTTCTTGGTCTTTATGGGGCCAAGTCTGGTCTAAAATTCTACCCCCCACAAGGTTGTAGGGCCCACAAGGTTGCACGGGAGGAAACCAGCTCATGAAGGTGGTCTATAATTCGAGGATCGAACCGGCCGATATATCCCGCCTATCGGACCGGTTCCCCGAACTCGACTTCGTGCTCACCTACGGGCCCGACGGCGTCGCCCGGGAACTGGGCGACGCGGAGATCCTGTTCATCTCCAACCGCGTCTATGTGGAGGACATGGTGGCGGCGGTCAACGCCAATGCTAGCAGCCTCAAGCTCATCCATTTCACCACCTCGGGCATCGACAAGGCGCTTAAGTCGGGCGGTTTTCCCGCCCACGTGACGGTCGCCAATGTCGCCGGCTTGCGCGGGCCGACCCTGGCCGAGCACGCCTTCGCGCTTTTACTGTGCCTGGTCCACCGCTTCCGGGCCATCGAGGCGGCGCGCCAAAGCCACAGCTGGCGGCGCGACGAGATCAGCCCAACCATCGCCGCGCTCAAGGGCCAGACCCTGGCGATCATCGGCATGGGGGCGACCGGCCAAAGCATGGCCAGGAAGGCGAAGGCCTTCGACATGCGGGTGATCGGCGTCAGCCGCGCTTACGTCCCCGACGGCCTGGTCGAGGAGGTCTTCCCCCGGGAGCGCGTCACGGAAGCCCTGGCCCAGGCCGATGCGGTGCTGATGAGCATGCCGTCGACCGCCGAGACGCGCGGCTTTCTCCATGCCGGGATGTTCGCGGCCATGAAGCCGAGTGCCTTCGTCATCAACGTCGCCCGGGGCGACCTGATCGACGAGGACGACCTCATCGCGGCATGCCAATCGGGGACCATCGGCGGCGCCGGGCTCGATGTGACCGTCGCCGAACCGCTGCCCGCCGACAGCCCGCTGTGGGACGTCGAGAATATCGTCCTCAGCCCCCATGTGGGCGGCGGTGGCGGCGGCGGGCCGGAGGACACCGCGCTTAACGACATGCTGATCGAGAACTTGGCGCTCTACCTCGCGGGCAAACCGCTCAAGCGCCTGGTCGATTGGCGGAACATGGCGGTCTAACCGCCGCCGGGCGCGGACGCATCGGCGAGATCAGTTGCCAACCTGTGGATTGCCATGGCCTTGGAGCGTTCCGTCGGGTGTCCGGACCACGTGATTGAGGGGCGCGCCGGAAAGAAAGCGGCGCGTGTTGTCGCGGACAAGTTCGCTCAACCGATGCCACAATTCCCTTCCCCCCTGGCCGCCGACATGGGGCGTCATCACCACGTTGGGAAGATCCCAAAACGGGCTGGCCGCAGGCAACGGTTCCTCGGCGAAGGCGTCGAGCCCGGCGCCGGCGATGCGCCCCTGGGCCAGGGCCTCGATCAGGGCGGCCTGGTCCACCACCTTGCCGCGGGAAACGTTCACCAGGACCGCGGTCTCTTTCATGGCCGCGATCAAATCGGCGGAGAGAAACCCCTC
>JAPUGG010000288.1 GCA_027292975.1 Alphaproteobacteria bacterium
GAGCGGCCTGGCCCATTGGTCGGGCGGCGATCTCCAGCAGGGCTACCTGATCGTCCGCGGCCAGGCCAATCTTCTGGACAATATCACGGCGCTGGAAGACCTGGAACGGGTGCGCGAATTGTTCCAGGCCCTGGAGGCCAAGGAAACCCTGGCAAAGCTTTTGGAGCTCACCCATAAGGCCGATGGCATGCAAGTGTTCATCGGTTCCGACAACGCGCTGTTCAGCCATGCCGGGTGTTCCATGGTGGTAGCGCCATTCGCCGATTCGTCGGAACACATCGTCGGCGCCATCGGCGTCATCGGTCCCACCCGGATGAATTATGCCCGCATCGTCCCCATGGTGGACTACACCTCCAAGGTGTTGCACCGCCTGGTGGGGTAAGGGGCTATATATCCCTCGGTCGATGGAGCATCCATGACGAAAGAAGAAGACCAGATTCCCGCCGACGGCGAAGAGGACAAAGCCCTAGAGCCGGCGGCCGAACGGCCCGAGCCGGCCTCCGATGAGGCGCCCGAGCCGGCCGGCGAAGAGGCGGAAGCCGATTACCAGGCGCTCGCCAATGAGCTCAACGACAAGCTGCTCCGGGCCGTGGCGGAGCTCGAAAATTACCGGCGCCGGGCCGAAAAGGAACGCCAGGACACCGCCAAATTCGCCATCGCCGGCTTCGCCCGGGATTGCCTGACGGTGCTCGACAACCTGCGCCGCGGGCTCGACAGCGTCTCAGCCGAGGAGCGGGACGGCAATCCGGCCCTGGCCGCCCTGGCGGCGGGGATGGAGCTGACCGAGCGCGAGCTGATCGCGACCTTAGAGCGCCACGGCATCGAAAAACTGGACCCCTTGGGCGCGCCCTTCGATTACGACCGCCACCAGGCCATGTTCGAGGTCGACGATAAGAGCCGGCCGGCCGGGACCGTGGTCGAGGTGGTGCAGCCGGGCTACCTGCTGAACCAGCGATTGCTACGTCCGGCCATGGTGGGGGTCGCCAAGGGCGGGGCTAAACCGAAGACGGTCCAGGCCCCCATCGCCAACGAAGACCTGGCCGCGGGGCCCAATAAAGTGCCCGATAAGGCGGCCCATGTGAAACCCGCGCGGCAAGCCAGAGACGGCGCCGGAGAGGGTGCCGGGACCGATGGGGGACCGGGCGAACCCGACGGGCACGTCGATACCAAGGCGTGAAATCCGGGCGCGCCGGGCCATGCCTGGCCCCCCGGGCCCGGCTTGGCGCATGGAATCGCCCCATTTTTTTGGCAAAACTTGGCCGTTTGGCGGTTGCAGGGCCATATCCGCCTCCCCATATAGCGTTAAGATTTTTCGCTTAGGGCCTTGGTCAAGGCCGGGCGGGAGGACATTGGGAGGCTCTTAAGGCGCCGTTCAGGGCCAGGGGCATCCGATCGAGAAAGGAATCGACGAACCATGGGCAAAGTCATTGGTATCGACCTCGGCACCACCAACTCCTGTGTCGCGGTCATGGAGGGCTCCGACGCCAAGGTGATCGAGAATTCCGAGGGTGCGCGCACCACACCGTCCATGGTGGCCTTCACCGAGAGCGGCGAGCGTCTGGTGGGCCAGGGGGCAAAGCGCCAGGCGGTCACCAATCCCGAAAACACGCTGTCTGCCATCAAGCGCCTGATCGGTCGGCCATTCGACGATCCCACCACCGAGAAGGACCAGGCCATGGTGCCCTATGAGATCATCAAGGCCGACAGCGGCGACGCCTGGGTCCAATGCCGGGACGAAAAATACAGCCCCAGCCAAATCTCCGCCTTCATTCTCCAGAAGATGAAGGAAACCGCGGAATCCTATCTCGGCGAAGCCGTCGAACAGGCGGTCATCACCGTGCCCGCCTATTTCAACGATTCCCAGCGCCAGGCGACCAAGGACGCGGGCAAAATCGCCGGCCTCGACGTGTTGCGCATCATCAACGAACCGACGGCGGCGGCGCTCGCCTATGGCTTGGACAAAGACGCGTCGGGCATCATCGCCGTCTATGACCTCGGCGGCGGCACCTTCGATATTTCCGTACTCGAAATCGGCGACGGCGTTTTCGAGGTCAAGTCGACCAACGGCGATACCTTCCTTGGCGGCGAGGATTTCGACGCCAAGATCATCGATTACCTGGCCGATGAGTTCAAAAAAGAGCAGACCATCGATCTGCGTGACGACAAGCTCGCCCTGCAGCGGCTCAAGGAAGCGGCGGAAAAAGCGAAAATAGAACTGTCGTCGGCAATGGAAACCGAGATCAACCTGCCCTTCATCACCGCCGACGCGTCCGGGCCCAAGCATCTCAACATCAAGCTCAGCCGCGCCAAGCTCGAATCGCTGGTCGACGAACTGGTGGAACGCACCATCGTGCCCTGCCAGGCGGCGCTCAAGGATGCCGGGCTAAAGGCGTCGGAGATCAAAGAGGTGATCCTGGTCGGCGGCATGACCCGCATGCCCAAGATCATCGAAACCGTGAAGAACTTCTTCGGCCGCGAGCCCCATAAGGGCGTCAACCCGGACGAGGTGGTGGCCATCGGCGCCGCCATCCAGGCCGGTGTGCTGCAGGGCGACGTCAAGGACGTGCTCCTGCTCGACGTGACGCCATTGAGCCTCGGCATCGAGACCCTCGGTGGCGTGTTTACCCGGCTGATCGACCGCAATACCACCATCCCCACCAAGAAAAGCCAGGTCTTTTCCACCGCCGAGGACAACCAGACCGCGGTCACCATCCGGGTCTTCCAGGGCGAGCGCGAAATGGCCGCCGACAACAAACTGCTGGGCCAGTTCGATCTCATCGGCCTGCCCCCCTCGCCGCGCGGCCTGCCCCAGGTGGAGGTCGGTTTCGATATCGACGCCAACGGCATCGTCAACGTCTCGGCCAAGGACAAAGCCACCGGCAAGGAGCAGCAGATCCGCATCCAGGCCTCGGGCGGATTGTCCGACGAAGAGATCGAATCCATGGTCAAGGACGCCGAGGCCCATGCCGAGGAAGACCAGAAGCGCCGCGAGGCGGCGGAACACCGCAATCAGGCGGAAACCCTGATCCACAGCACGGAAAAGTCGCTCGGCGAACACGGCGACAAGATCTCCGAAGAGGAAAAGAAGTCCATCGAGGATACCGTCCAAGACCTCAAGACGGCGCTCGAGGGCGAGGATCAGGCCGACATTCAGGCCAAGACCGAGGCCTTGGCCCATGCCTCCATGAAGCTCGGCGAGGCGATGTACAAGGCGGCCCAGGAAGCCGAGGCGGCGGAGGCCGACGATGCCGGCGCCAGCGGCCCGGGGGGAGACGGCGGCGCGGTCGACGAAGACAAGGTGGTCGATGCCGATTTCCAGGAGGTCAAAGACGATCCGCCCGCGGACACGGGCGAATCCGAAGACCAGGATCAGAACAAGTCCGCCTGACGGTGGTTGGATGTGAAATCCCGCTCCGCCCCCGGCCTGGCCGGGCCCAGGTGGGGTAGCTTCGGGACGCCGGCGGCGGGGATTGCCCATGGATAAGCAGGATTACTACCGTACCCTTGATGTGAACCGGTCCGCCAAGGCCGGCGAAATCAAGTCGGCCTACCGTAAGCTTGCCATGAAGTACCATCCCGACCGCAACGCCGGCGACAAGGCGGCGGAGCAGAAGTTCAAGCAACTCAGCGAAGCCTACGGCGTCTTGGGCGACGAGGAAAAACGCACCGCCTATGACCGCTTCGGCCATGCCGCCTTCGACGGTGCCGGCGCCGGGCCCGGCGCCGGCGGGACGGGCGATTTCGGTTTCAATTTCGGCGGCGGGTTCGCCGATATCTTCGACGAAATGTTCGGCGATTTCACCAGCCCGCGCAACCGTGGCGCGGCGCGGGGGAACACCCGCGGCGCCGACCTCCGCTACAACATGGAAGTCAGCCTGGAGGAGGCCTTCGCCGGAAAGCAGGCGACCATCCGCGTGCCCTCGGCCGCGACCTGTGGCCCGTGTGGCGGCAACGGCGCCGCCAAGGGCTCGCGCCCGGTCACCTGTCCCACCTGCCAGGGCCGCGGCCGGGTTCGCGCCCTGCAGGGTTTCTTCACCATCGAGAGAACCTGCGGCATTTGCCAGGGCCAGGGCCAGGTGATCGACAAACCCTGCACCAATTGTCGCGGCACCGGCCGGGTGCAGAAGGAGAAGACGCTCTCGGTCACCATCCCGGCCGGGGTCGAGGACGGCACCCGCATCCGCCTAACGGGGGAGGGCGAGGCCGGCCTGCGCGGCGCGCCGGCGGGGGATCTCTATATCTTCCTCACCATCGCGTCCCACCGCTATTTCCAGCGTGACGGCACCAATATCTACATGCGGGTGCCGATCCCCATGACCAAGGCGGCGCTGGGCGGCACCATAGAGGTGCCCACGGTCGACGGCGGCCGGGCCCGGGTGACGATCCCCGCCGGGACCCAGCCGGGCCACCAGTTCCGGCTCCGGGGCAAGGGCATGTCGGTGATGCGCTCCGCCGCCCGGGGCGACATGTATATCCGCGCCACGGTGGAAACCCCGGTGAAGCTCTCTAAGCGCCAGAAGGAGCTCTTGGGCGAGTTCGAGAGCGAAAGCAATCCGGCCAAGACCAGCCCCGAATCCGAAGGCTTCTTTTCCAAGGTCAAGGAAGCCTGGGAGGACCTGACCGAAACCGAACGCGACTGATCCACCCTCGCCCGCGGCGCCGATTCATCGCCTTCGGCCCCGCCGCGCGGGCCCTTGGAAAACCCTCCCCTATCCATCGCCCCTGTGGTTAAATCCCCGCCCGGAACGGCACCGGGGGCAAATGGGCGGGGAAAGACATGGCTGATCTCGGCATAGGAATCGTCGGCGCGGCGGGCCGCATGGGCCTGGCGCTTACCCGCGCGGTGGGCGAGGCCGAGGGCTGCCAAGTGGTGGGGGCGACGGAAATTCCCGGCCACGGGGCGCTCGGCGCCGATATCGGCACCCTGGCCGGGCTGGGTGTCCTGGGCGTCGCCGTCACCGTGGACCCAGGCGCCCTGTTCGCCGCCGCCGATGCCGTGCTCGACTTCACCGCGCCCAAAGCCACCGCCGCCCACGGGGCGCTGGCGGCCGAGAACGGCACCGTGCTGGTGACCGGCACCACCGGGCTGGAGCCGGCCGACCAGGCAATGATCGAAGCGGCGGCCCGATCGGTCGCCGTGGTCCAGGCGGCCAATTTTTCCATCGGCGTCAACCTGGCCATGGCGTTGGTCGAACAGACCGCCCGTCTGCTGGATGCGGATTTCGATATCGAGGTGGTGGAAATGCACCACCGTCATAAGGTGGACGCGCCGTCGGGCACCGCGCTGGCCCTGGGGCGCGCCGCGGCCAAGGGGCGCGGGGTGGAGCTCGACGCGGTGGCAGAGCGCGGGCGAGACGGCATCACCGGCGCGCGCCAGCCCGGCGCCATCGGCTTCGCCAGCTTGCGTGGCGGCGACGTGGTGGGCGACCACTCTGTGGTGTTCGCGGGCCCCGCCGAACGCCTGGAGATCACCCATAAGGCCGGCGGCCGGGAGGTCTTCGCCCGTGGCGCGGTGCGCGCCGCCCGGTGGGCGGCGGACAAGCCCGCCGGGCTCTATTCCATGGCCGACGTGCTCGGCTTCAACGGCTGAGCGGGCGTTGCCCCGACACCATCGCGTCGGGGACCGAATGACAGGGGATCCTGGCGGTCCCGGGGGTTGCCGCTTCCCAGGCTAAGAGCGCCCGCTTGATGTCGGGGCCGAAGGCATAGCCGCCGAGAGCCCCGCTGTTCCGCAACACCCGATGACAGGGGATCAGCACGGCAATGGGGTTGGCGGCGCAGGCCCCGCCGATGGCCCGGGCGGCGCGGTCGGCGCCGATGGCTTGCGCGATCATGGCGTAGGTGACCACCGCGCCGCGCGGTATCGCCAGCAGCGCCTGCCATACCTTGATCTGGAAGTTGGTCCCCAGGGGCGCCAGACCCAGGGACCCACCCGATGGCTTGCGGCGGGAAATGAGCCGGGCCGCGATGGCCCGGACCGCCCCGTCGTCGGCCGCGAATCGCGCCCCCGGCCAAGCCAGGCGCTCAGCGGCCAGGGCCCGGGTCTCGCCGCCCGGCTCGACGAAGGCCAAGCGCACGATCCCCCGGGGCGACACCACGGCGAAGATTCGCCCGAACGGGGTTTCCGCGACGCCGTGGCGGAGCGTCAGCCCGCCGCCCCCGGTCCTGATTTCCCCCGGGCTCGCCGCGTCGAATGCGACCGCGAGATCATGCAACCGCGACGGGCCCGAGAGGCCGGCGGCCAGCGCCGCTTCGAGCACCGGCAGATCGCGCTTCAGGGATGCCTTGGCGTGGCCGAGCGTGAGGAACCCCTGAAAATGCTTGGGGCTCACGCCGACCCAGCGCTTGAATTCCCGCTGGAAGTGCCAGGGGCTGAGACCGCTCGCGCGCGCCGCGGCGGCCAGGCCGGGAGGCTGGTCCCATCTCGCGGCCAGATAGGCGATGGCCTCGGCCATCCGCGCGTATCGCCTGTCGTCTCCGGGTTTCATGGGTGGGACGCTAGCCCGGCTCGGCGCCCGGCGCGACCCGAATCTTGTGCTTTGCACCGATGTTGGACGGAGCGGCGCTCAGCGGCTGACGGGGCTCCCGACCAGGGCGATGCCGCTCAGGATAAAGACCAGCGCTGCCACTTCCCACGGCCCCACCTGCTCGCCTAACAACACCACGCCCAGCCCCGCGCCAAACACCGGGATCAGGTAATTGACGGTGGCGGCGAAGGTCGGCCCGGCGGAAGCCAGAAGCCGGAAATAGATGATCGAGGCGAAGCCGGTGGCGACGATTCCAAGCGCGGCGACGGCGCTTGCGGCGCCAGGACCCGGCGTTAGCCGCCAGGGCGTTTCCAGGATCAGGGCGGCGGGCACCATCACCATTGCGCTCGCCGCCATGGAGCCGGCGGCCAGCGGCACCAGTTCCAGGCGCAGGGTCAGGCGGCGCGCATAGACGGCGGTGGCGGCGTAAGAGGCGGCGCCGCCGATCAGCGCCAGCTCATGAAGCGCCGCGCCGCCCATCTCGGTCAACGCCGCCGGTCCCATCAGCACCACCAGGCCGGCCAAGCCGGCGGCGATTCCGGCAAGGCGCCGGGGACCGGTGACCCGCTCCACCCCGAACCCATGGGCGAAGACCACGGTGAAAACCGGCATCACCCCGATCAGGATGGCGGCCAGCGCCGCCGTAATCTCGATCTCGGCCCAAGATATCAGGGAGAACGGGATGCCGTTGCCGAGCATGCCGATCACCAGGTAATGCCCCCATCGGACCCGCCCGCCGGCCCCCCAGGGCGGCGCCAACGATTGGCCGCGGAGGCGCACCACAAGATAAAGGACGACGAAGGCGATCACCACGCGGACCGCCGCCATGGTCACCGGGGGAACCTCATCGATGGCGATCTTGATGAGCAGGAACGAAGAGCCCCAGATCAGCGACAGGGTGACGACCAGCGCGTAATCGCGAAGCGCGGTGGGTGTCACGGGCTCAGCATTCGTGTGGGGCGCGGGTCATGCTTGTTGATAGGGCGCGGTTCCGCGCCTGTCAAAGCATTGCACCATTGACCGCGCCATCCGGTCAAATGGTTCAAATTGGCCGGCGTGTGCTGTAGGGTTCGGGCCCATGAAAAAGGCCGATGTGGACGAGTTCTTCCGGCGCCTCAAAGCGCGGGCGCCGGCGCCCAAGAGCGAGCTCGCTTACCACAACCCCTATACCCTGGTGGTGGCGGTGGTGCTGTCCGCCCAGGCCACCGATACCGGCGTCAACAAGGCGACCAAGGAGCTGTTCGCCAAGGTGCGCACGCCACAAGCCATGGTGGCCCTCGGGCTGGACCGGCTCAAGGGCCAGATCAAATCCATCGGGCTTTACAACACCAAGGCCAAGAACATCATCGCCCTTTCGCAACTCTTGATCCGCGACCATGGCGGCAAGGTGCCCCGGGACCGGGCCGCCCTGGAGGCCCTGCCCGGGGTTGGGCGCAAGACCGCCAATGTGGTGCTCAACGTCGCCTTCGGCGAGCCCACCATGGCCGTCGACACCCATGTCTTCCGGGTCTCCAACCGAACCGGGTTGGCCCCCGGCAAGACACCCTTGGCGGTGGAGCAGAAGCTTCTGAAGGTGATCGGCGCCCAGTGGATGGACCATGCCCATCACTGGCTTATCCTCCACGGCCGCTACACCTGCGTCGCGCGCAAGCCCAAATGCACCCAATGCGCGGTCAACGACCTCTGCGCCTTCGAGGGCAAGACCACCGTATAAGGGTGCTCTAGCTTCAGGTCCGCCAGCGCAGGGTGGTCTCGGGCACCGGGTTTTCGAAGGGCCGCCCTTCGGTGCGGGAGCGCGCGAATTCCCATTTGAGACGCAGATACCATTTTGCCTGCGTATCGGCATCCTCGATCAGGCGCATGGGCGGGTTATGGGTCAGCCCGATCTGCTGCTTGGTGACGATCTCCCGGTCCTGGCTTAAGAAGCGTTGCGCGTAACGCTTGAGGAGCGGCGTAAACGGGGTCAGCCAGGGTATGTTCCAATAGATGATCTGGTTGACCTCGGTGGCGTTGGGGCCGATCGGGGTGACCGCGGTCAAGGCCACCACGCGGTTGCGCCCGGCCGTGATCTCCTCCACCCGCACGCCGGGCAGCCGGAACGACGTTTCCGTTTCGACCGCGCCGCCGAGGATTCGGTAGCCCCGGGAATTGGTCGACGGCCGATGCCGGCACATGGTGAAGCCGAGCTCCGACGGCGCGAAGGCCTTGGCTTTCTCATAGGCCGATTTCCTGGGCCGCCACCACCACGAGGCATGGACGTAGGGGCCGTGGGCGGGATCCATCAGACCCATCACCGCGTGGTCGATCGGGCAGGAAAAGAATTGACGATCGAAGATGCGGATCGGCCCGAGATCGCCATGGGGCAAGGGCGGGATGTCCATGTCGGGCGTGAAGGGACCCTTTCCCGCGCCGATCCAGACCCAGACATTGCCCTGGGCCTCGCGGCACGGATACGCGGTGACGTTGATGCGCGAAAAGTCGAATTCCTGGTCTTCTATCAGCGACGGGATCGCCGTCAAACGGCCGTCGGGGGTGAAACGCCAGCCGTGATAGCAGCATTCCAGTTCCGATCCCTCGAGCCGCCCGAAATGGAGCGGCATGCCGCGATGGGGACAGATATCGGCGAGGCAGAAGGGCGTGCCCTCCTTGTCCCGGGCGAAAACCAGGTCGCGGCCGAGGATGGTTTTGGGCACAAGCGCGCCCGGGCCCAGATCGCGGGACGGGAAGGCGTAATACCAAAGATCGGTCAGCGCGTAGTTGCCATCGCCCGCCGCCGCGCCGCGCCGCCCCCCACCCTGGTCGTCTTGCATGCCGGTGTCCGCCATATCAGCCGCGATCCTTCATCCCTTCCCCTTGGCCCCGGGAAAAAGGCCCGAAAAGCATTTCTCGGCGTCCCGGCCTTCCATGGGCTCAGCCCCGGTCCCGGCCCGCCGGAATTCGAGATGGGCCACCCGATAGACCGGCCCGTCGGCGTAAAGGAAGACGTCGAGGATACAGCGTGGCCCCCGGTACTGCCAGAGCGCCGCGGGATCGTCGATGCGCTTGAAGCCCGGCGCGCCCAAAAGCCGCGCCAACGCGTTATCCGCGAGGCCCATGAGCGCCGCCGATGTGATCCGGGGACGGGCCGGTGGAGCAGGCGCCGCGGCGGTCTCGGGCGGGGCCCGGGACGCCGCCCCGGCCCCCGGCCGGTTCCGCGGTTCGGTGGTCTTGGCCATGGCGGTTGCCAAGGCCTCGGTCTCCTGGAGGCTGGCGGTGGCCGGCTTGGGTGCCCCGGACCCCGTTTCCGCCGGCGGCCCGGCGCAAGAGGCGCCGAGCAGCGCCGCCGTGACGGCCGCCCAATGGACCGGTTTCGTCAAGGAGAGGAGCCGGTCAGGAACCGCTGCCGCCGGCCGGGCCTTTGGCCTTGGTGGCCTTGGTGGCCTTGGGGGCCTCGGGCGCGTCGGGACCTTCTAAGGGATCCTGGGGCCGGACCTGGACATCGCCGGAGATGTTGCCGCCGGCCTCGATTTCGATCTGGGCGTATTCGATGGAGCCGACGATATTTGCCGTCGCCCGCACCCTGAGGCGTTTGGAGGCGATCAATCGGCCCTCGAAACGTCCCGATATATCGGCCTCCTCGATCTCCGCGGAACCCTTGAAATAGCCCGTGGCCGAGATATCCAACTGGCGGCAACATTCCAGGTCCGCTTCCACCGAACCCTCCACCACAAGCTTGTCGCAGGCGGCGATTTGACCGTTCAGGGATATTTCGCGGCCCACCACCAGGGTCTTGCCCTCGACGCCGTAGGGCCGCACCTCGGAATGCGGCGGGGTCATGCCGGGGATGTCGCCGATGCGGCTGGTCGACGGCCTGCGGGGCATGGCCGGCAAGGGCTTGCGCAAGTTTAGGGACCGTATGGCGTCCTGTTGGGGCAGGGGCTTGGTCTTTGGCTGGGCGGCTGCAGCGGCGTCAGCCCGACCCTTGGCAGCATCACTTTTGTCGCGGCCGAACATGGCGAAAGCCCTCCATGGGATGTCGAAGTTTTCCCAAGGATACTCTTTGCGTTGCCAGGAAACAACAAAAGCGGGGCGGGATTGTCCGGCCATGGGGGCCATGTATACTCCGCGGCGTTCCGGGCGAACCACCAAGGAAAGATGGCGATGGCCGAAATATTCGAGCGGACCTTGATCCAAGGCCGGCGGTTCGAGGTGATCGGCATCGGCAACGCCATCGTCGACGTGATCGCGCAAACCGATGACGCGTTTCTCAGGGAAAACGGCCTCAACAAGGGGACCATGACCCTGATCGACGTTGTTCGGGCCGAGGACCTCTACGGCCTGATGGGGGCGGGCGTCGAATCCTCGGGCGGTTCCGCCGCCAATACCATCGTCGGGCTCGCCGCACTTGGCGGGCGCGGCGCCTTCGTCGGCAAGGTGCGCAACGATCAGCTGGGCGGCATTTTCCGCCACGATATCGCCGCCATGGGTGTGGCCTTCCATACGCCGGCCGCATCCGAGGGCCTGCCTACCGCGCGCTGCCTGATATTCGTGACCCCCGACGCCCAGCGCACCATGCAGACCTTTCTCGGTGTCTCGGCGGAGCTCGGGCCCGACGACATCGACAGGGAGATCATCGCCGACGCCGCCGTGACCTATCTCGAGGGCTACCTTTGGGACCCGCCGGCGGCTAAGGCGGCCTTCCAGAAGGCGGCGCGGATCGCCCATGGTGCCGGCAACATGGTGGCGCTCAGTCTTTCGGACCCGTTTTGCGTCGATCGCCACCGGTTGGATTTCTTGGAGCTGGTGGAGGGCCATGTGGATATCCTGCTCGCCAACGAGGCGGAGATCATGTCGCTCTACCAGGTGGACGATTTCGACCAGGCCGTGCAGCTCGTCCGCGGCCATTGCCGGGTGGCGGCCCTGACCCGCTCGGAAAAGGGCTCGGTCATCATTTCCGGCGAAGAGGTCCATGTCATCGACGCCGCGCCCGTGGAAAAGGTCGTCGACACCACCGGCGCCGGCGATCTCTTCGCCGCCGGGTTCCTCCATGGCTTGACCCAGGGGTGCGACCTCCACGACAGCGGCCGGCTCGGCGCGATCTGCGCCGGCGAGGTGATCGGCCATTACGGCGCCCGGCCCGAGGCGCCGTTGGCGGCCCTCGTGGGCGAAAAACTGGGCATGGCATGACGGCGGCCCCTGCCGTCCGCGTGGCACGGCGAAGCTGGCGCGAATCGCTCCTCGTCTACAAAAATACCAAGGTGCTCGGGATGCTCTTCCTGGGCTTTTCCGCCGGGCTGCCGTTTCTCATGGTGTTCTCCACTCTTTCCGGCTGGCTCGCGCGCGAGGACAT
>JAPUGG010000289.1 GCA_027292975.1 Alphaproteobacteria bacterium
AACCTCTTCCACCCGGCCCTTGCGCCCGACCAAGGGCAGCATCTCGGCGTGATCCTGGGAGACCTCGGCGGTGGCGCCGCGGACGGTATCGATCAGGCCCGGAACCACGCAATTCACGGTGATGCCGTCGCCGCCGAGCTCGGTGGCGAGCCCCTTGGTGAATCCCACCAGGCCGGATTTCGCCGTGGTCACGTGGACCCTCTCGGACGCCCCCCTATGGGCGGTCAGCCCCCCCATGGAAATGATGGTGCCGCCGCCTTGCTTCCGCATATGGGGGATCACCGCCTGGGAGCAGAGAAAGGCACCGTCGAGGATGATGGCGGTGACCTGGTGCCATTCCTCGAAGCTCATTTCGGTGATCGCGGTGCGCAGGCGGATGGCGGCGTTGTTGACCAGGATATCGAACCGGCCCCACCGGCCGACGATTTCGCCCACCATGGCGGTGACGTCGTCGGGATTGGTGACGTCGGCTTGGATCACCATGGCCTCGCCGCCCAGCGCCTCGATCTCCGCCCGGGCCTCCTCGGCGGCGTCGAGAGAGGTCTTGACGTTGATGGCGACCTTGGCCCCCCCGTCCACCAGGTCCAGCGCGATCGCCTTGCCAATATTGCGCGCGGCCCCGGTGACCATGGCCACCTGTCCTGCCAACTCGCATCTCTTTCCCGTCGCCATGTCTGGTCTCCCTGTTGTCTTAGTTTCGGTAAGCGGCAAGGTCCCCGAGGTCGGGGAGCGTCCTCAACCCACGGCAAAACCCAAGCAGCCGTTCGATCCTGTCTTGGTCCATTCCTCCGTGAGCCAGATTGGCCCTGAACTTCCCGACGATATCGGCATCGGTCAGCGGATCGCGGGTGCCGCCGCGAAGGCAGGGCTGGTTTTCCTCCACCGTGGTGCCGTCCTTGAGGCGGGCCAGGATGTGGCCGGTGTAATTGACCGGGTATTCGTTGGCCGGGTCGACCTCGAAGGTGATGCGCCGGGCCAGGTCCAGGACATCGGAATCGGTGACCCGGGCATCGGTGAACTGCGCCAGGCCGGCATCGCCGTCGATCAGCCCTACGGCGATGCAATAGGGGCCCGAGAACTTGGCGCCGTAGGCCGTTGGCGGGCGATGCTTGATGGCCAGCGGTTCCCACAACCGGTGCACCGTGCCCTCACCGACCTTGCAGGTCATGGAGTCGATATCGGTGGGGGCAATTCCGGCCTTGCCCATGCGCACCGCGCAGTCCACGTAGGGCTGGCACATGGTGCCGCAGGCATAGGGCTTGAACGACAGGCGCCCGGCCTCCCAGCGGCTGCCGAGCGCATCGGTGAGCGGTTCGAAATCGGCCTCGATCGATGGGGCGAAGGCGGTATAGAAGCCGTGTTCGCCCTCGAACACGCTGCGGGGGCCGAGGAACCCGGCCTCGGCCATCCCCGCCGCGCGAATCCCCGCCTGGGCCGCCCAGCCGGCATGCATGCGCTTGGTCCAGGATCCGTCGGCGAGGTACTCGATGATGCCCGAGGCGCAGGATCCGGCAAGGCCAAAGGCCCGCACCAGGGCCCCTTGGTCGAGCCCCAGGGTCACGCCCGCCGCTGCCGCCGCTCCCATGGCGCCGATCACGGCGGTGGGATGGAAACCCGCGGAATGGACCCCCTTGCCCGCGACCTGGCCCATGCGGCACATCACTTCGATGCCCGCCGCCAGGCCGGCGAACGCCCGGGCGCCGGAAAGACCACGGCTCTCGGCAAGGGCCAAGACGGCCGGCACCACCACGGCGCCCGAATGCACCGGACAGCCTTCATAGGTGTTGTCGAAATCCTCGCCATGGGCGGCGGTGCCGTTGAGCATCGCCGCCGAGGCCGCGTCCATGCCGTCCAACCTCAGTCCCAAAGCCGTCGCCCGGCCGGCGCCGCGTTCCCAGCCCTTGGCCAAGGCCGCGACGTAATCGGTCCGCGCCGCGGCGTAGGCCAGGCCCAGGGTGTCGATCAGGGTATGGGTGACGCCCCGGACCGCGTCTTCGTTAAGCATCTCGACGTCAAGCTCGGCGAGCCAGGCGGAAAGGGTTTCCGATACGGTTGCCATCGCCCCATCACCCGGTCTGGATCGCCCGGGCGAGGACGCCCGCATCATCCAATTCGACGACGCCCCGGGCGGCTTCGATCAGGGCGGACATCCGAGCAGAATCGAGAATACCGGCGACACAGGCGGCGGTCTTCTGTTCGAGATCGTCGTCGGTCATGGGCTTGTCGGGCCCGCCTCGGTAGCGTTGGTCCGCCTCCCCCACCAGGGTCCGGCCGGATTTCAATCCCACCTCGACGCGCGAGCGGATCACATCCATGCCCTGGGATTCGATTCCCGCGTCGAGGGTGCAGGTCACCCGGCCCTGCATGTCCTGCATATCCGCGCCCTGGACGAATTGGTCGGTGAACTCGGCACGGCCGGCGCGGCGCGCGATCACCATCATCGACAAAAGCGCCGCCATGGAAAACTTAGCCTGGAGGTGGTTCTTGGCGACCGTGTAACGGATCGGATTGAGGATGTTGGAGCCGGCGAAAAATTCGATCTTCTTCACGTCCCCCGGCTTGACGTCGTTTTCGGTCACCAGCTTCAATAAAGCATCCATGGCCTGGTGGGTGAGGATCCCCGACGGATAAGGCTTGATGGAAATGCCGGGATCGACGATGGACCAGGTCTGGCCGAAGCCCTGGTCCAATTTTTCCGGGTAAACGCCGCCGCCCATGACCTGCATGAACCCCCAGGGCCCGTCGAGCGCCGTGGGATCGGCGGTGAAGCCACGTTCCGCCAGCAACGCCGCCGTCACCCCGTTCTCCGATGCCCGGCCCACGTGCAGGGGCTTGGTCATGGTGCCGAAATTGCACCGCAAGCCGGCGCCGAAGCTCGCCGCCATGCCGAAAGCGTGGCGCAATTTTTCGCCCGTGAGGCCCAACAGCTTCGCCGCCGCCGCCATGGCGCCGAAGGTCCCCACCGTGGCCGAGGAATGAAAGCCCTTGCGGTAATGGTCGCCCAGCATCCATTCGGAGATTTTGCTCTCCACCTCGACCCCGGCGACGAAGGCGGTGAGGAAGGCACGGCCGCCGATCTTGCCGAGCTTCTGGGCGACCGTTAGCGCGGCGGTCAACGGCGGTATGGTGGGATGGGTCAGAAGGCCGTACATATGCCGGGGATCGCGGGAGACCTGGGTATCGTCCCAGTCATGGGCATGGCCGGCGGTGCCCAGCACCCGCGCGGCCAGCGGCGCCGGCGCCTTGGCCGCGCCCCGGCCGAGCACCAGCGCATCGGCCCGCCCGCCCTGGTCCAGCGCGTCCGCGGCCAGGATCCGCACCGATTCCTCCGCCCCGCCGGCGACGAACAGGCCGAGCCCGTCCAGCACGCAGCGCCGGGCTATGGTGACGGCCTCCATGGGGAGGTCTTCGAAGCGCACGGCTTCGATGAACAGGGCGGCATCTTCGGTCACCTGGCCGGGCTGGTTGGTCGCCATGGGTATCCTCGTGAGCGGCTGGACGGAAACGCGCTCGCGAAGAAAACAAAGAGCGCGCCATTGCGCAACAGAAAAATCTAGGACGGGCCCTCCAGCGCGTCGCGGATGCGCCGCTTGCGGCGCACCACCCAGGCCCAGAGGCAGAGACACAGCACGGCGCCCCCGGCGACCGGGGCCGACAGGCCGAGGAATTCGGATATCCCGCCCATGGCCAAGGCACCCAGGGCCGGGCCTCCCCGGGCGACGATGCCGTAGGACGCCATCACCCGGCCGCGGAACTCCGTCGCCACCGTGGTTTGCAAGAGCGTTTGGATGGCCACCCCCTGGATCACGAAGGCGCCGCCGGTGATGGCCATGATCGGCAGTGCCACCCAGAAATTTCCGGCAATGGCGAAGACGATCAGGGAGATGGAGACCACCAACAGGCTCCACACGATGATCGTGGTATAGCCGCGGACGCCGCCCCGGGCGGCCAACCAGAAGCCCGCCGCCACGGCGCCGATGCCGTGCAGCGCCAGAAGGGTGGAGTAGCCGTTGACGCCGCGTTGGAACACCGCCGAGGCGATGCCCGGCAAGAGCTCGGTGAAGGGGCGCACGAACAGTGAGGTCAGCAAAAGGATGACCAGCCCCAGGGCGATGCCCGCATGGTTGAAAGCATAGCGCACCCCTTCCCAGGTCTCGGACCCGAGTCCGGTCTTCTTGGCCGGACCCCTTTCGGTCGGCGCGATGTCCATCATGAACAGGATCACCGCGAAGGCGACGTAGCTCAACCCGTTGAAGGCGAAAGCCCAGCCCGCGCCCCACCAGGCGACGATGGCGCCGCCGAGCACCGGGCCGATAAAACGGGTCAAGTTGAAAACCATGGCATTGATGGCGATGGCCGACGACAGGGCCTCGCGGCCAACGATGTTATAGACCAGGGTCATGCGCGGGGGCCGGTTGAAGGCGATCACGACGCCCCTGAACAGGGCGAAGAAAAGGAGCCATTCCACATTCACCCAGCCGGCGAACGTGACCATGGCGAGGCCTGTCGCCTGGGCGATCGCGAACATCTGGGTGAAGCGCAGCAGCTTCAGGGCATCGGTGCGGTCGGCGAGAGCGCCGGCGAACAGGCCCAAGACGAAAGTGGGGAAAAGGTCGGCAAAGACGATGATGCCGAGCCAGGCGCCGGAATGGGTGAGCTCCCAGGTGAGCCAGCCCATGGCGACCCTTTGCACCCAGTTGCCCGAGGTCGACATCAGGTTGCCGATGACGAACAGGGCGTAATTCCGGTTGGTGAAGGCCCGCCTGATATTGTCTAGGCCGCGGGCGCTGATCACGTCGCGCCCGCCTCCGGGGCGCCCTCCCCAGGCTCGGCGCCGGTCATGGGGATGGCCTGAAACCGGAATCGTAGAGGGCGCTGAGGTCGGTGCCGAGCCATTCCGTGGGAATCTCCCGATTGGTGCCCTCGGCCACGACCCGGTCGTAGACGATTCGACCGGCGGCGGCGAACTGGATCGCCAGACCGGAATTGTTCTTGTAATAGACGATCCCCGCGCCGCCCGAACGGACCGCCACCTTGCCGGCGACGATATCCCCCAATTCGATGATGCGGTCGCGGCTGATAAGCCCCGCTTCCAAGGGCTCGAGGAGCTCGGTCTGGTCGTTGTCGATGACGCTTTCCCAGTCGTTGACCACCAACGCCGTCGATTTCGCGTAGGTGGTTTCATCCACTTCGGTGCGTTTTTTGTTGGTGGCGTCGGAATTGGCGATGGATATGACCAGCTGCCCATCGGTCAGCCAGTCGCCATCGAAGACCGGCTCCATGGCGGTGGTGCAGCAACAGACGATGTCGGCGCCGCGCACCACCTCTTGCGGGCCCCCCGCGCTTACCACCTCGATCTTTCCGGCCGCCTGCTTGGCCTTGGCGGCAACGAATTTATCGCGGTGATCGGCATTGGGGCTGAACACCACGACGCGCTCGATTTCCCTAACGCAGGTGATGGCGTCGAACGCCGCGCCGGCCTGTTTGCCGGATCCAAACAGGCCGAGGGTCTTCACGTCCTTGGGCGCGATGTGTTCCACCGCCAGCCCCGAGGTCGCCCCCACCCGCATGCCCGACAGCTGGAACTCGTGCATCAGCGCTAAAGGCTCCGCCGTTTCGATGTCGAACAGGATGACGATGCCCCAACAGAACGGCCGTGGATTTTCGTAAAGGCGCCGGTTGTTGGTGGGGCTGGGTGGGACGATGATCTGGGAGCCGGCCCTGACGCAGGCGATGCCGGCCGAGGGCACGGCGCCGATATGCACGTTGGCGAAGTAGCGGCGCGTCGGGTCCGGATGGCGCGCCTGATAGCGGGCCCGGGGCAGGTTGACGGCATCGCCGCTGGAAAAATCGGCGAACGCGGTGGCCATGGAATCGATGCATTCGCGCATGGAAAGATGCCGCGCGACGTCTTCGTCGGTAATGATGACCGTCATGATTCACCCCTTCCAAAAGAAGCCGTTTTCGGCCTTTTTCCGGCCCGGCCCCGGCCGGCGCCGAACCCGCCCTCAAAAGAATAATGTTGACAGGACCCACGATATGTTGTGGCGTACTTACTCTCTAATACTATTTGTTGCGTTTAGGGTGGCCCGTTAAACTAATTTCCCCCTGAGACCAACCATAGCCACCCAAGATACCAAATCTTGGTCCAAGGGAGAGAATTATCAAAGGAGGAGCATCGATGACGGCCCTTGATAAAATAAAGGGTTGGCTTGCCGAGATCGTCGAGCTGGGCCTGCTTCTTGTCGCCCTTGGCATCGTCCTGCAAATTTTGGTCGGGCCGAAAGTCGCCTTCATCGGCGATGTCGTCGGCAACCTGCTGGTGCTGATCAAGGCACTTGGAGAGGGCGGCCTGGTTGGCCTGATCGCCATCGCCATCATTCTCTGGCTGTTCGCCAAGAGAAGCCCGGGCTGATCGGCGGCACCCCGAGAGAAGTGTAATCATCCACAGGGGATAAGGGCCGGAGGAATTTCCCCCGGCCCTTACCTCTTGGCCCTTCCCCGGCCGGCTAAAAATCCCGCAACAGCCGTCCGTAGCCTTCGATGGCATCGTCGACGCCGGAACGGCGGAGCGCCTGCCAGATGATCGCCTGGATGGGCTGCACTACGGTCACGCCAAATTCCTTTTCCAGGGTGTCGATGGCGCCGACCATGGCCCAGTGGGGGCAGGAATAGTAGATCGTGTCGACGTCGGGGAATTTGTCCATGATTTCGCGTCCCAGCGCCGGCGCCACCTCGTCGGGCACCTTGCCGAGATCGATGAACTTGGTCCCAACCCGGGCGCAGCCCTGGGGATCGAGCCCGAATTCGCGCATGTAGCCCATGTGGCGCTCGTCGTGGGATTCATCGTAGGGCTGGACGATGCCCACCTTGTTGGAGCCCAGCGCCGCAAAAGCATCGCGCTGGGACGTGGCCGAGGTGCTGATGGGGATGCCGACCTCTTGTTCGGTCTCACTGATCAGCGCGTCGAGATTGTCGAACCCGCGCGAGACATTGATGGGCAGGCCGCCGAAGACCAGGATATCGACCCCCGCCCGGGCCATGATCTTGGCTGCCTTGAGGCTCGCATGGTAGGACCGGTCGACCTCTTCCTCGGTGCGATCCACCAGCGGCAGGGTATGGACCACCAGGGTCACGCCGTCGGGCACGATCTTGTAAAACTCGTAAGGGAATACCTCCGTCGCCGAAGGCGGCGAGGTATAGCCGATCCTGGCGCGGTGACCATACATGGGCATGGGCGCATCCTCTCCTTTGGCGTCGCATCGTTAGCCTCGGGCGGCAACGCCCGGTGGGTCGGAAAGTGCCCTAGACCTCAGGCATCAATCCTTGTTGCCTGAGGAAATCGATCACCAGGGCATCAAAACCGGCCGGGTCCTCGATCATGCAGGCGTGGCCCACGCCAGGCAATACTTCATGGCGGGCATGGGGGATCAGGGAAGCTGTTTCCTCGCCCCGGGGCCGGGCGCCATCGAACTCGCCGTTGATGATCATGGTCGGCAAGGGGTAGGCGGCAAGGTGATC
>JAPUGG010000029.1 GCA_027292975.1 Alphaproteobacteria bacterium
AAAGCCGACATCGGCGCCCCGCTGCCGACCCAACTCTGATGTATGCGGACACGAGCTAGCGCCGCCTCACCCCGCCGCTTTCGCCACGATCGTCACGATCTCGTCCAGGATCGCATTCAGGTCGTAGTCCTTGGGGGTGTAGATGGCGGCGGCGCCTGCCTGGCGCAGGATATCCGCGTCCTCGGGCGGGATGATGCCGCCGACGATCACCGGCACGCGGGCGACGCCTGTTGCCTCAGTTCCCGAACCTGGAACAGCACAGCCAAGTGGACGAAGAGGAAGAGTGGCACGATGAAACTCGGGAACAGGCTCAGCGGCCAATATTCCATGGGCGCGCTGGTGAGCGGACCCATATGCAGGGCCGGGAACGCTCCGGAGGCCAAAGTGGCGCTAGCGCCGGCGACGATGAAATCCAGGATGCCGAGTAGATGAAAAGTGACGAAAGCGCGGCTCCGTGCGAACTCGGGTCGCCGCACCATCCGCAACACGACCAGCGGTGCCGCAAACCCGATGGCAATATCGCCCAGCCCAGCCGGCCAGGCGAACAGCCCCGGCAACACGTCGTGGGCGTAGAGCATCAAGAAGGTAAAGCCGAGAACACGCCAGTGTTGGAGCATGGTGAGGACGCGGATGTCCTGGGACAGCACGAAAGTGCGAAACCGCTCTGAGCGAAAATACGCGACCAGGAAAGCCGCGAGGGGAACCAGGATCGACAGCAGAATGGGTCGAAACGGCTGGGACGCATTCGCGGTCATGACACCACTGACGCCCAACGCCCATGCGACGGCGAACCAGACGGCAAGACCGACGGCGATCATGACCTTGGTCGATCTGTGCCAACCAGCATCGGGCGGGTTGTTTTCTGCAAGGGGCTCTGCGTTGGTCATGGTCACGTCTCCTGCTTCATGTGTGTCGTGGCGGCAGAGAGGGCGGTGACACGCCGGCCCGTGGCCGGAACGTCAGTCGATCTATCGAGCGGGGAACACGGTGATTTGCGCGAGGCCGCACTAGTGGCTCTCCTTCCTGCGCCGTTCGCACCGGCGACCGCGGCCGCCGGCAATGGGATTCTGCCCACCGGGAGGGAAGCTTCCAGATGGCGTCAAGTTCGGGAGCAACATCAGACATTTCATCCTCCTTCGGTATGGTTCAACCTGTATCCAGGCACAAGCTGGGCCGGCTCGAATCGGGTCGTCATGGTGCCGATGCCGCGGCTTTCACCGGGAGCGATATTCGGCCATTCACAGCCGCGGCACCGAGCATGATCAGCCCGAGCCCGGCGAACGCCTGCCACGGGAGGGTTTCGCCCAAAAGGGTCGCCCCCAGGGTGACCGCGACGACCGGCATGAAGAACGCCAGCAAAGAGCCGTTGGTCGCCCCGACCCGTTGGATCAGCCAGAAAAGCAGGAAAGCGGGAAGTGCGGTGCTGACCACGGCCACCGCCGCCAGCGATCCGAGCGCCGCGGCGGAAGGGGCTAGCGTCCACGGGGTATCCATGACCAGGCTCAACGGCAGCAATAGGAAGGTGGCGGTGAGGAGTTGGCCGGTCGTCATCACGATCGGCGAGAGATGTTTGTGGCGCCGGGCATAGATGCCGCCGAGGGCGTAGCTCAGTGCCGCGCCGAGGGTGACGATGGTCCCGAGAAGCTGATCCCCGAACCCGGCCAGTGCGCCCGGCCCCATCACCATGACCACTCCGGCGAACCCGACCGCGGCGCCTAGCAGACGGCCGGGCGTGAATGTCTCATCCCGCGCCAGGGCCGGCGCCAAGATGACCGAAAACACGGGAATGGTGCCGAACAGGATGCCGGCGAGGCCGCTTTCGATGTGAACCTGCCCCCAGGCGACCGCGGCATAAGGGATCGCCGCCGTAAGCGCCCCGAGAATTACCAGCGGTATCCAGTCGGCGCCCCATGGCGGCAATCGCGCGCCTGAAATTTTCAGGATCCCCAACGCGATCGGCACGGCCAACGCGGCCCGGCCGGTGGCGAGGGTGATCGCCGGGATCGTGTCGATAGCGATCTTGATGAAAAAGAACGAGCTGCCGAACATCGTCGCCGTCAACAGCAGCACTGCCCAATGATGGGGCCCCATTGTCTGTTTCATCGTCCGGTCTCCTTGGCCTTGGAATGGAATATAAGTGCATATGCACTTGTATGCAGAAAAAAATATCCTACTCGTGGGTTGTGGCGGACACGGTGGCGCTCAAGCTCTGAAGAAGCCCGACCCAAGTTTCCCGACCCAGGTTCGCGACCACACGGTTCTGGGCCTCTCGCCACAGGGGCAGGGCTTGGGCCAGCCTGTTCCGACCTCTGGACGTAATGGCGATGGGGCGTTGGCGACGGTCGTCGCTTTTGATGACCACCAAGAATCCCTGGTCGATCAACGGTTTCAAATTCCGCGTCAGGGTCGTGCGATCCATGACCAGAAACTTCGCCAACTCCTTCATCCCGGCCGGGCCCTTGTTCGCCACCAAGGCGAGTAGAGAAAATTGCGTGACGCGAAGGCCGACGGGCTTGAAGGCTTCGTCGTAGAACTGGGTCACCGCCCGCGATGCTTTTCGCAGGTTGAGGCAGGTGCAGTTGGCCGTTGTCTCCACATCCATGATCGGCGTTCTCAAAAGTCCGTATCCGTTAAGTCAGGTGTATATACACCTTATTTTTCGCATGTCAACGGATTTTTCGATGCCGCTGGCCAGGAAGGAAATAGCGGGCAGGTTCGACCGATCCGATTTGACGGTATTGGCTGAGGCGAAAGTGCTCAAACGCGCGGATTTGCGGCCGGTGTTGGCGCCAAAGCCGACATCGGCGCCCCGCTGCCGACCCAACTCTGATGTATGCGGACACGAGCTAGCGCCGCCTCACCCCGCCGCTTTCGCCACGATCGTCACGATCTCGTCCAGGATCGCATTCAGGTCGTAGTCCTTGGGGGTGTA
>JAPUGG010000290.1 GCA_027292975.1 Alphaproteobacteria bacterium
GCGTGCGTGGGATCGGGCTGGTGATGACCGGCGGGCGCTCGGTCTACGGCCTGCCGACGGACTTGCGATGGGTCGCCAACACCAATCTTGGCGTCATACCGCTGATGGTCCTGATCCTGGTGGTGGTTTACCTGGTGTTCCACTTCATCCTGAAGCGCACCACTTTCGGCCGCGACATCTATCTGATCGGCGGGAGCGTCACGGCGACCTTCCGCGCCGGCATCAACGTCAATCACATGCTGATCTGGGTCTTCGTGCTGTCCGGCGCCCTGGCGGGTCTCGCCGGCTGGCTGCTGGCGATCCGCGCCAACGGCGCCACACCCAACCTCGGCTTCGGCATGCTGTTCGAGGCCTTTGCCGCCGTCGTCATCGGGGGCGTGAGCCTCAAAGGCGGCGCCGGGCGCCTGAGCGGAGTCTTCGCCGGCGTCTTGCTGTTGAGCTCGATCGACACGGCGATCAACGTCATGGGCCTGCCGCCGCAGTACATGCAGGTCATCCGGGGCTTGCTGGTCCTGGTGGCCGTGCTGCTCGATTCGCTCAAGATCGCGATCTACCGCCGCTATCTGTAACGATGCCCAGCTTCCCGGGGTACGCCGGCTTGATATGGAGGGGTCGAAAGGCGAGATGAACGTGCAGGTTCGGCGCCTCGTCGAAACCAGAAATGCTTTGGGCGAGGGTCCTCTCTGGGACCCGGTCGGCCGCGTCATCTACTGGATCGACATCCTGGGCCGGACCTTATGGCGCGCCGATGCCGATGGTAACAATGCACGCGACTGGTCGCTGCCCGAGCATATTGGCGCGCTGGCCCTGCGTCAGGGCGGCGGTGCGGTGGTGGCTCTCAGCACTGGCTTTCACGCCTTCGATTTCGAGACTGGAACCTGCACCCCGATCACAGATCCTGAAGCCGGCAACCCGCGCACCCGGTTCAATGACGGCAAGGTCGACCGGCGCGGACGGTTTTTCGCTGGGACCATGGATTACCAACAGGCCGAGGGGCTCGGCTCACTGTACCGCCTCGATCCCGATTTGAGCTGCACCAAGCTCGATGACGATATCGTCATTTTCAATGCGCCTTGCTGGAGCCCGGACGACACGATCTTCTACTTCGCCGACTCTGCCAAAGGCGCCATTTATGCGCACGACTACGATATCGAAACCGGGACCATCTCGAACCAGCGCGTCTTCGCCACGGCCGATGCCGCGCCGGGCGTCCCCGACGGCTGCACCGTGGATAGCGAGGGCTATCTGTGGTCTGCACGTTGGGGCGCCGGTTGCGTGGTGCGTTTTGCACCCGATGGCCGCGTCGACCGCAAGGTCGAGATTCCGGCCCAAAAAACCACCAGTTGCACCTTCGGCGGACCGGACCTAGACCTTCTCTATGTCACCTCGATGAAGGATCCGGACCATCCCGAGGACCCCGACGATCCGCAAGCGGGATCGATCTACATCGTCACCGGGCTCGGTGTCCGGGGCCTGCCCGAGCCGCGCTTTGCGGGATGATATGATTCGATGGTCGGTTCAATATTGCCATTGAGAGCTCAGCCATGACCGCCGTATCCGTCGAAAACTTGATACTGGACGATACCCTGAAGGGAATTCCCGGCGGCGTGGACCCGTTTCCCATCAGCGCGGCCGGCGCGCAGCGGTGGAACCTGCTGGCCGAGGACCTGCCGCTGCCGTTGGCCGTGCTCAAGCAGTCGGCGATGGACCACAACAGCGCCTGGATGCGCAGATTCCTCGAGGCCAGCGGCGCCGTCCTCGCGCCCCACGGCAAGACCACCATGAGCCCGCAGCTTTTTCGCCGTCAAATCGAGGACGGCGCCTGGGGCATCACCCTGGCGACCATCGACCAAATTCAGGTGGCGCGCCGATTCGGTGTTCGGCGCATCTTGCTGGCCAATCAGTTAGTTGGGAAACAGGCGATCCGCTACATCATGGAGGCGCTGGCGCAAGACCCGGATTTCGACTTCTATTGCCTGGTCGATTCCGTGGACGGCGTCCGCGCCCTGGGTGAGGCGGCGCGCGCGGCCGGGCTTCGACGACCGTTGCAGGTGCTGTTGGAGGGCGGCGTCGCCGGACGCCGGACCGGCTGCCGTAGCCATGAGGAGGCGATGAACGTCGCCCGCGCGGTGCGGGAATTCGCCCCCCATTTGGCCCTGCGCGGGGTCGAGGGCTTCGAGGGCGTGATTCACGCGCCGACCGAGGCGGAGACCGAAGCGTCGATTACGGCCTTCATCGAATTTCTCGGCAACATCGCCCGGGGATGCGACGCCGAAGGACTGTTCGCCGAGGGTCCGGTCATCCTGAGCGCCGGGGGATCGGCCTTCTACGATATCGTCGCGGGCGTATTTGCCGCCCTCGACCTCGGTCGTGAAACCCTGACGGTCATCCGCTCCGGTTGTTACCTGACCCACGATTCGATCATGTATGCGGCCTTTGCCCGCCAAATGCTGGCCCGCTGGCCGGAGGCCCGCGATCTGGGGGAGCCGCCCCGCGCCGCCTTGGAAGTCTGGGCTTACGTTCAGTCGCGGCCGGAACCGGGCCGCGTCATCCTGACCTTGGGAAAGCGTGACTGCAGCTATGACGCCGGCTTGCCGAAACCGCTCGCCTGGTATCGCCCTGGCCGGCATAGCGGTCCCGAGGAACTCGTCGATGGCTGCGTTAGCGTCGAAATGAACGACCAGCATCTGTTCATGGACCTGCCCGATAGCGCGCCTCTGGCCATCGGCGACATGGTTGCTTTCGGCATTTCCCACCCTTGCCTGACCTTCGACAAATGGCAGGTCATCCCCATCGTCGATGATGACTACAACGTGGTTTCGGCGATCCGGACGTTTTTTTAGCCGCGCGCCGGCCGACGAGAAACAAGGAGGGAACCGACACAGTGAAACGCATGGAGGGCCGGGTCGCCATCGTGACCGGCGCATCCCGGGGCATCGGCAAGGGAATCGTCATCTGTCTGGCGGAGGAAGGGGCCGCGGTCCTGTTCACCGACGTGAGCGCCGAGCGTGGCCAGATTTGCGAGGAGGAACTCCGGGCGCGGGGTCTGGAGGTGAGTTTCCTGCTCGCCGATACCAGCTCGGTGGCCGACACCGAGGCCATGGCGAGGGCGGCGCTCGATAAATACCGGCGTATCGACATTTTGTGTCCCAACGCCGGGATCTTCCCGCAAACCCTGATCGAGGATATCTCGGAGCGGGAGTGGGACGAGGTCTGCGCCGTCAACCTCAAGGGCCCGTTCCTCGCCGCCAAGGCGTGCCTGGAGCAGATGAAGAGCCAACGCTATGGCCGCATCGTCATCACCTCTTCGGTGACCGGTCCGAGCGTCAGCTCACCGGGCCATGGTCACTATGCCGCGACCAAGTCGGGGGTTCTCGGTTTCATGCGCACTGCGGCCCTGGAATGGGCGCCTTATGGCATCACCATCAACGCCGTCGAGCCCGGCAACATCCTGACCGAAGGCATGAAGCTGCACCGCGATCAGGACTTCATCGATGCCCAGGAAGCGGCCGTGCCTTTGGGACGCCTTGGCACGCCCGAGGATATCGGCAGGGCTGTTCGGTTCTTGGCCTCCGATGAGGCCGAATACATCACCGGCCAGATTGTCGTGGTCGACGGTGGCCAGACCCTGCCCGAGATGCAGTCGGCGATCCTGCCGAGGCTGCCATGACGCAACCGGAACTGAAGCAGGTCATTAACGCCTCCGGAACCATGACCACTCTGGGCGCCGCCGCGGCCAACCCGGAGGCCATCGCCGCGGCTACCGCCATACTGACCCGCGCCGTCGATATGGCGGAGCTTCACCGCGCCGCCTCGCTGGCCATCGCGCGGGCCACCGGGGCGGAGGCCGGATGCGTGACGGCCTGCGCGGCCGCCGGCATCAGCGTCGCGGTCGCGGCGGCGATGACCGGCGACGACCTGGCCCGCATCGAACGGCTGCCCGATACCGACGGCCTCAAGGACCAAGTTGTCCTGCAGAAGGGGCACAACTGCCACTTCAGTGGCGAAATCGCCCAGATGGTCCGCCTGGCGGGCGCCTCGGTGGTCGAGATCGGCGCCGTCAACCGGGCGACCGGGTATCAACTCGAAGGCGCGCTGGGCGAACGGACGGCGGCGGCGCTCTATGTGGTTTCCCACCAGACCTCG
>JAPUGG010000291.1 GCA_027292975.1 Alphaproteobacteria bacterium
ATTATTCGGGCCGTTCGGTCATCGTCGTCGGTCCGGAACTGAAGCTCCACCAGTGTGGGCTGCCCAAGAAGATGGCGCTGGAATTGTTCAATCCGTTCATCTACTCCAAGCTCGAACTCTACGGCATGGCCACCACCATCAAGGCGGCCAAGCGCATGGTCGAGAAGGAACGGCCCGAGGTCTGGGACATACTTGAAGAGGTGATCCGCGAACATCCGGTGCTGCTCAACCGGGCGCCGACGCTCCATCGCCTGGGCATCCAGGCCTTCGAGCCGGTGCTGATCGAAGGCAAGGCGATCCAGTTGCATCCGTTGGTTTGCGCCGCCTTCAACGCCGATTTCGATGGCGACCAGATGGCGGTCCATGTGCCGCTTTCCCTGGAGGCGCAGTTGGAGGCCCGGGTCCTCATCATGTCGACCAACAACATCCTAAGCCCGGCCAACGGCAATCCCATCATCGTACCTACCCAGGACATCATCTTAGGCCTCTATTGGATGTCGCTGGAGCGCGAGGGTGAACCCGGCGAGGGCATGATATTCCCGAACATCGGCGAAATCGAGCACGCGCTGGATATCGGTGCCGTCACCTTGCATACCAAGATCAAGGCGCGCTTCGTCTCCGAAGACGCGGACGGCAAGCCCACCACCGAAACCGTGGACACGACGCCGGGCCGGATGAAGATTTCCGAGGTTCTGCCGAAAAATCCGGAACTAAGTTTCGATATCATCAACAAGGTATTGACCAAGCGCGAGGTGTCCAGCCTGATCGATATCGTCTACCGCTCTTGCGGGCAGAAAGACACGGTGATCTTTTGCGACCGCCTGATGGCCTTGGGCTTCGGCAATGCCTTCGAGGCCGGCATTTCCTTCGGTAAGGATGATCTGGTGATTCCCGAGGCCAAGGAAAAGCTGGTCGGCGATACCCAGGTGCGGATCGAGGAATACGAACGCCAGTACCTCGACGGGCTCATCACCCAGGGTGAAAAATACAACAAGGTGATCGATGCCTGGTCCCAGTGCACCGACGCCGTCTCCAAGGAGATGATGAAGGGAATCTCGTCGTCCAAGCCCGGCGCGCCCATCAATTCGGTCTATATGATGGCCCATTCCGGCGCCCGCGGGTCCGAGGCCCAGATGAAGCAGCTCGCCGGCATGCGCGGGCTGATGGCCAAGCCGTCGGGCGAGATCATCGAAACTCCGATCATTTCAAACTTCAAGGAAGGGCTCACGGTTCTCGAGTACTTCAACTCGACCCACGGCGCGCGGAAGGGGCTCGCCGATACCGCGCTCAAGACCGCCAATTCGGGCTATCTGACCCGCCGTCTGGTCGACGTGGCCCAGGATGCGATTATCGTCATCGAGGACTGCGGCACCAAGAAGGGGCTGCCCGCCAAGGCGGTGATCGAAGGGGGCGATGTCGTCGAGGCGCTGGGCGAGCGCGTGCTCGGCCGCGTGCCGGCGGAAGATATCTTGGACCCGCTCTCGGGCAAGGTCATCGTTAAGGCCGGCACCCTGATGGACGAGGAAATCGTCGAGAAGATAGAGCGGTCCGGCGTCGAGGAGGTGGTGATCCGCTCGGTGCTGACCTGCGAGTGCCCCACCGGCATTTGCGTAAAATGTTACGGCCGCGACCTAGCCCGCGGCACCACCGTCAATATCGGCGAAGCGGTCGGCGTCATGGCGGCCCAGTCCATCGGCGAGCCCGGCACCCAGCTCACCATGCGCACCTTCCATATCGGCGGCACGGCCCAGAGAGGGGCGGAGCAATCGAGCGTCGAAGCCGCTTTCGATTCCAAGGTGGTGTTCAACAACCGCAACACGGTCCAGGATTCCGAAGACATGCCGGTGGTCATGGGGCGTAACTGCGAGATCGTCCTGGAAGACGATTCCGGCCGGGTGTTGGCACGCTATAACGTGCAATACGGCGCCCGTCTGCTGGTCGATGAAGGGGCAGAGGTCAAGAAGGGCGACAAGTTGGCGGAATGGGATCCCTATACCCTGCCCATCATCACCGAAAGCTCCGGCACCGCGAACTATGTCGATTTGTCCGAGGGCATCAGCTACCGCGAGGTGGTCGATGAGACCACCGGGATCACCACCTTGGAGGTGATCGACTGGAAGTCCCAGCCCAGGGCGGCCGAGTTGAGGCCGCGAATCACACTGCGCGACAAGAAGGGCGAAGTCGTCGTCCTGCCCAACGGTCATGAGGCGCGCTACCTCATGTCGGTGGGCGCGATCCTCCGGGTGGAGAACGGCGAAGAGGTTCATGCCGGCGACGTGCTGGCCCGGATCCCTCGGGAATCCATGAAAACCCGCGATATCACAGGCGGCCTGCCGCGCGTCGCGGAACTGTTCGAGGCGCGCAAACCCAAGGACTTCGCCATTCTTGCCGAAAGCGACGGCCAGGTGGAATACGGCCGCGATTACAAGTCCAAACGCCGCATCCTGGTCCGTCCCGAAGAGGGTGAGCCGACCGAATACCTGCTGCCCAAGGACCGGCATATCGCGGTGCGGGAAGGGGATTACGTGGAAAAGGGCGATGCCCTGATGGAAGGCAGCCCGGTGCCGCACGATATTCTCCGGGTCTTGGGCATCCAGGCCCTGGCCGAGTATCTGGTGCGGGAAGTCCAGGACGTCTACCGGCTTCAGGGCGTGCGCATCAACAACAAGCACATCGAGGTCATCATCCGCCAGATGCTTCAGAAGGTCGAAATAACCGATGCCGGCGAGACCACTTATCTGGTCGGCGAGGTCGTCGATCGACTGGAGTTCAAGGCGGCCAACCTCAAGGCCAAGGAAGAGGGCCACAAGCAGGCGGAGGCAAGCCGGGTTCTCCAGGGCATCACGAAGGCCTCGCTTGCGACCAGTTCGTTCATCTCCGCCGCCTCCTTCCAGGAAACCACCCGGGTGCTCACCGAAGCCGCGGTCGCGGGCCGCATCGACCGCCTGGTGGGGCTGAAGGAGAACGTCATTGTCGGACGCCTGATCCCGGCGGGGACCGGCGCCATCATGAACCGGCTCAAGCAGGTGGCCGCCGACCGCGACCGCGAACTTGCCGCGGCCGAGGCCGAAAAGGCCCGGCTCGAGCAGCCTGCCGGCGAGGGCGAGGAGGAACAGAAAAGCGCCTGACCGTCGCCGCCGGAGCCCCCGACGGGGGCGGGGCCAAGAGGCAAAATCGGGCGGCGCCTTGGTGTCTAGGTTATAGCGGCAAAGTTGAAATTCTTGGAAACTCGGACCACCATGCCTCCCCGGAGCATAGAAGACATGATTTGATGTTTCGCGAAGAGGGGGAGGGAGCACTGTGATCCTTCAGGTGCTTGTCGAGGTGTTTCAATGGCCGAACCTAGGTTGGCTTCTAGCCGGCGCGGTGGTCGGAGGTTTCATGGGCACCGTCGTCGGGAGTTCGGCGGCATTCATTCTGTTTATTGTTACCTTTACTCCTTTCACGGCAAAGATAGCGCCTTTGCCGTATCTTATGGTGGGGGCGGTTTTGACTTGCGCCGCAGTGCGATTCGCGATGCCGCTGCGGGCGGTCAGGGCATCGGACAGTTTGCTTCCCAATAGCACACGTTTCCCTAAAACCCTGGAGTGGACATTTCTTTCGGCATCTGAGGCCTATGCCATCGGGTTTCTCGCACTTTACCTGGGCGGTTTCGTGGGCATCGTCGCGGCGCTTCCCACGGCCGCCAAAATACAGATGGGATCTTCGGAACTTTTTCTGATGACTGTTCTCGGCGTGGCAGTCGTGGGGTATCTAGATCGGGCGGCTCCATTGCGGGCATGGGCCATGGCGGGGACCGGTGTGCTCATTGCCTTCGTCGGGAGCGATCCTCAGACGGGAACCCTGCGTTGGACCATGGATACCCTCTATCTTTGGGATGGCATGCCTTTGTTCACGGCTGCTTATGGCCTTCTTATCTTGCCTGAGGTCATCACCTTTTTCTCACGTCTGGCCAAGCCCGCGGGGCTAGCGGGGATCGCTGGCGGCGGCCATGATACTGGCGTAGCCGATGCCGGTGATGTGGACATAGAGATTAACCGGCGCCGTCGTCCGCTCATCCGGGCCCTCGTGA